>OMIJ01000121.1 GCA_900299065.1 Hyphomicrobiales bacterium | reverse complement strand
GATTGAAGCGCTCGACAACGTCACGCAAGGGCGGCAGGGAGTCTATCGCGCTCACTTTTGGCCCTGAGTATTGGCTAATCTTGCCGCAAGTGTGAGTGCGGCAATAAGGGATTGCGGTTTGGCACTGCCTTTGCCTGCAATGTCATAAGCTGTTCCGTGATCGGGGGATGTTCGAATGAAAGGCAGTCCGAGTGTAGTGTTGACGCCCGTATCAAAGGCGAGCGTTTTCACCGGGATTAAAGCCTGGTCATGATACATGCAGATTGCGACATCATAAGTCGCACGTGCGGCAGGATGGAACATTGTGTCAGCCGGCAGGGGGCCGCGCGCAGCAATGCCCATGGCTTGCAATTCATCAACAGCGGCTTTGATGAAATTCAATTCCTCGCGCCCCATGCTGCCATTTTCGCCCGCATGCGGATTGAGGCCTGAGATAGCAAGGCGCGGCTGTGCTAAGCCAAAATGGCTTTTAAGATCTTGTGCCGTAATGCGGGCGGTTTCAACAATCAGTTCACGCGTCAAATGGGTGAGCACATTGGCTAGCGACATGTGAATGGTCACGGGCACGACCGCTAATGGCTCGGACCAGATCATCATCACTGGCGTGACTTTGTTCCCCCAATGGCGCTCAGCCAGCTCGCCAAGATATTCAGTGTGACCGGGATGGGTAAACCCGACTTTATAGAGAGCTTCTTTCGAAATGGGATTGGTCACAAGCGCGCTAGCCTGACCTGTGAAGACATAATCCACGCCGCGTTCAATCGCTTCGATTGTGGCGAGCGCATCTTGGCGCGAGGGCTCGCCAAACTTGCTATCGATGTGATGGTTGAGCGGCACTATAGGCAGATGCGTGGCAAAGGCAGATGTCGCCTCTGAGGGCGCGCAAATGGCAAAGTTGATTGCATAGTTCAAGTGCTGCGCCAGACGGGCGATGTGATCAGGATCAGCTAAAAGAAAGAATGGATGATCGTCTTGCTTGCGCTGCAAAAATGCCATGAGCGCGATTTCTGGGCCAATGCCAGCGGGATCTCCCATTGTTAGGGCGAGAGGGAGGCGCACAGATTTTTGTTTTGCTGTCAGCATGTGTCAGCCGATTGATGGAAGGCGATCACCGCACGACCGAATTGCTTAGGCCATCGTCAATGCGAATATCGCCAACATTGGATTTGATCTTCGTATCGCCAAGGGTGCGCAATTGCAAAGTCAACATGAGGGATTGATTGCGGATTGGTGCCGCGCCAGAGCCATTGTCCTGATAGATAGATGTGTAATTGCCAATCAGCGCAATGCAATCATCTGTGTAGCCGGCCCCAAGACCCAGACCAGCAACAGAGAAGAGGGGCGCATGGCCGTTGAATTGCTGGTTATAGAGATGGCGGGTGAGATCAAAGATTACATTGCCAGTAACAAAAGTATTGGGTGTGATCGTGATCTTATTGGATACCGACAGGCCCTCGCGGCGTTGATCATAACCCAGCAGAGTTTGGGATTGATAGCGGGCATATTGCAGGCCCAGTTCATGGAATCCCCAGCGGGCTGTGGTCATGAAATCCAGACGACGCAGAGCATAATTGCTGGGATCAAAACGCGCCTTGGTGACGAAGTTGAAATCCGCGCTAGGTGCGAAAGCAGCTCTGGTGATCAGGTCGGAGCGACGACGATCAAGCCCAGAGCTCAGGCCTATATTGGCTGCATCCGGTAATTGATAAGAATTTGTGCCCGCCATGTGATAGGATTGGCCGACCATCAGATTGCCATAAGCGCCATTATTCAATTGCACAGTATATTGCGCGCCATAGTTCAGACGTGTGCCCGTCTCAAAGCGATCATAACCTGAGTATTTGCTCCATTCGAACAGATTGGTGTCATCGAAGACGAGGCTTTGCGCATCTTCATTGACAAGCGCGGGAGATTGCTTGACCCCGGGGCGGGAGATCAATTGGACGATAGGTTCGATTGTTTGAGCTAACCCGCCAGATTTAGATAAAAGCGGGAAGCGATATTCAACTCCGGCTCCCGGCACTGTCTGGCCTGCAAAAGTTTCATTCTGGCTGCCGATAAAGCTCTGCTGACTGGCATTTGAAATTGTTGAGGAGCACAGCACATTGCCGCAGCCCGGATTGGTGATAGTTTGCGCACGCGAATTATTGAGACTGAGCCACGAACCATTGAGATGGGCAAAGGTGAACGGCGTCCAAACCTGACCAATGGGATCAATCAAGCTGCGCTTCCAGGACAGATTCATAGTTGCGCGCGTGTAATTGCCGGCTAGCCCGCGTAAGAGGCAATTGGCGGGTGTATAGAGTCCATTGGCTCCCGGCGGGCAGACATCATAAAGCCCCCAGGCATTATCGAGCGAGCGCAGTCCGGTTGATTGGAAAGCGGCGATCTGGCGCGAGAGATTGGTGAAGTTGAAGTCAAGCTCAACCTGTCCGCCTAATCCAGCACTGCGAGCAGGATCGAGACGCACGATCTTATTGTAATCGAGCAAGGGGCCAACAACGGGTTGCTGCTTTTGAACGTCAAAGGAGGAGAGGCCTTTGAAATAATAGCCGCGCAGATCGAAATAGCCCTGGTCGCCTTTGCCGATGAGATAGGCTGTCGAAATTGAATCTTTGAGATAATTGGATGAGATGGCTTGCGGTGTGAGGCGGTAATCTGAAAAGAACCAGCGATCACTGATCAATGAAACATCCCAGCCATATTTCCATTTGTCATTGATCAGAAATTCGCCACGTGTTTCAACCGAGCCGCGACTTTGACGATTGCCCGGCCCATAAGGATTGGCGCGAAATACATTGGGATCTTGCTGGAATATGCCAGCCATGCGGATGTCATAGGAGCCGTTGATCAGCTTGTGACGCCATCCGGCCTGCAGCATAGGACCCTGACGACTAAAGTAAGTGGGAGTCAATGTCAGGTCATAATTGGGTGCGATAGCCCAGAAGAGCGGTATGGAAACGCCAATGCCTCTTGTCAGATTGGCGCTGTAAGTGGGCATGAGCATGCCAGACTTACGCGTCACGCTGGGATCGGCCACCGACAAATAGGGCAGATAAGCAATCTGGGTTCCATAGAGCTCCAGACTTGCATCTTCGTAATAGATCATCTGCTCGGAGTTTTGATGGATAATCCGCTTGGCCTTGATCTGCCATAGGGGCGGTTTGCTGGGATCATCCGCGCAGGGCTCGCAAGCTGTATAGGTGCCATTTTCCAAAACTGTTGTTTCGCCATTTGTGCGCTCGGCGCGCGAACTGGTGAAATAAGTTTTGTCGGCACTATCGGCTTTCAAACTGTCGATGAACCCGTTTTTGAAATCATCGCTGAGCTCGAAGCGCTCGGCATAGGCTGTCGTACCATCCTGCTCGGTCATTTTGGCATGACCTTGCGCAATGACCCGATTATTGCCCCGATCATAGGTCACGCTATCGGCTTCAAGGACGCGGCCCTGATAATAAATTTTAACGGAGCCGCGCGCGCTCAGGCGCTCATTATCGCGGTCATAGATCATCTCGCCAGCTTCAACCAAGAGGCGGTCAGGGGTCTTGGCCTTGCGACCCGAGACTTGTTGGCTGACCTTATCGGCTAAGGTTGTCTGGGCGAGGGGAGCATTGAGGGGGGTGAGGGCAAGCAGGCAGGCGAGCACAAAAGGGCGGCCTGAAGCCACCCCTCTTGGCCGAGCGGACCAAGTGAGACAGGACAGCGGACCTATGGGGAAACCCATTATCCATCTTCCTGATTTAAAAGCATATATATGCCCAAAAGTGTACCCGCAATCGCCGGGGACCAAGCTGCAGCCGGAGCATTGAGCATGCCGGCACTGCCAAGGTCACCCATTAATTTACCAATAACATAAAGCACGAAGCCGGCCAGTATTCCACCGGTAACCATGCGGGTAATGCCGCCAAATCGAAAGAGCCTTAACGAAAAGCAAGCAGCGATGAGGACCATCGATACCAAAAGCAGGGGGAGCGCCAGAAGTGAGAGATAACGCAAGCGATAACCTGTTGAATCTAGGCCCGCTGACTGCATTTGCTGCACGACATCGGGCAGGCGCCAGAAGGGCACTGCGACTGGCGCGACAAAGGATTGAGTGACCTGCTCCAGCGTTAGATTGGTGGCGAGCAAATAGGTCTCAACTGGTTTGGGCTCTTCACCCAGAGCCAGTATGCGGGCCTGATCTAAAATCCAGAAGCCGGGCTGGAGGCGGGCAGAGGTTGCTTCAATCCGCTCCAGAAAGGATCCATCGGGGAGGAAAACATAGGCTGTGACATTGCTCAACAGACTGCCGGCCTCGCCGGATTGTTCCGCCCTGATAATGGCCTGACCATCGAGGCTACGCTGGCGAATCCATAGGCTGGTATCTCTGGTCGCAAGATTGCGCCCAAACATTCCGGTTTCCATCTGATCGGCTTGCGATTTGAAGATGGCGGCAAGGGGGCTGTAGAGCGTGACACAAAAAATCCCAAGCGCGAGGGTGAGGGCCACAGGCGGGGTGAGAATTTGCCAGACTGAAATACCGGCAGCGCGCGCCACTACAAGTTCGAGACGTCGGCTCAAATTTAAAAAGGCAATCATAGCGCCGCCCAAAATGGAAAAGGGCAAGGTCTGTTCGGCAATCGAGGGCACACGCAAAAGCGTGATCAGCGCAATATAAGCGGGCGTGATGCCGGGAATATCGCCAGCGCGGCGTAGCATTTCGACAAAATCGACAATGAAGATCAAAAGGCAGATCGTGCCAAAGACAGCTGCAAAGGAGCGCGCAAAACGCCCCATCAGATAGAGGCTGAGGGTTTTCCCCATCATCTTGATTGCCTCTTGGTGATCGCGAAGAGCGCCAGAACCAAAGCGCTCAGTGGCAGGGCATAAACGAGCCAGATTGCCCAGAGGGATTTTGCCACCAGTGCTGATGCGCCAAAGCCCGCAATGCGCAATATGATCACACCGGCAATGACCAGCCCAAGCCTGAGGCCGCGCGCCTGTCTTGTGGTTTGTGGCTGTCCCAGAGCCGCAAAACCAATCAGTCCAAAGACGAGCGCATAGAGTGGATTGATGAAACGATCTTGTAATTCGGACAGCAATCGGCCGATATTGTTTTTAACATAATCTGAGTTGCGATCGAGATTGAACAAATCGAGCGTGGCATATTCGCGCGGTTTGAGCGGTGCGCCCTCTGCTTCAGAACCAAATTGGGTGAGATCGATCGCATAGCTTTCAAACGAAACCATGGCCGGATCAACTTCACCGGGGGTTTGGCGTTGCACGCTGCCCTTTTGCAGGATCAGATAATTCTGTTTGTCCTTTTGCACATTAACGCCGACTTCTGCAATGTAAGTGTTGATATGTTGCGGGTCGCGTCGATCCTGAATGAAAATGCCGCGTAGACTGCCGTCGGCCCCGCGTTCTCGATAATGAAAGACAAACCCCTGATCGAGGGTGACGAATTGTCCCTCGCGGACAATGCGTGTGAGGAAATCAGCGCGCACCTGCGAAATCATATTGCGGATTTTGAGAAAGCTTGCGGGCATGGCCCAGAGCGACATGACTCCGATCAACAGACTTATGACAAGTGTGAGCAGCAGGAATGGCCGCAAAAGGCGCATGGGTGAGAGCCCCGAGGCTGTCATCACCACCAGCTCATTATCGGCATTCAATCGGTTGAGCGTGGTCAGTACGGCAAAGAAGAGCGCAATGGGTGCGATCAGCACGATCAGTGAGGGAATGGTCAAGCCCGTCAGCGTGAAGAAGATCACAAGTCCCTGACCCTTTGTGGTCAGCATATCAAATTGCTGCAGGGATTGTGTGATCCAGATTACGCCTGTCAGGCTCAAAAGGGCACCTGTAAAGGCGCCCAGTCCGGAACTGAATATATAGCGGTCAATGAGCGTCAAACCAACAATCCCTAAGGCGGGAGAGGACCTGTTCTCTCCCGTGTCTCGAAACTGAAGCCTCTGGATTGGGGCAGGTCCGCAGACAGGATAGGGCTAAACATTCCGGCGCATCAGTGCAAGTTTTGCCAGCGGATCAGCGCGAGTTTTGTCGCCTTTTTGGCACATTGAGGTCTGTCCTATTTGCGGCGCACAGGGCCCAAGTCATAATTAAATTTGCAGGAAACCCGCGACTTTGATCCCCAGACGCGCTATCTAACATGTGAACTGATTTGCGGCAGCTGCCGCTTGCACGAGGACTTAAGAAATGTCGCATGTTTTGGACGTGGATTTCATTTCGTTCAAGGATGTCAAACTAGCTCCCAAAGCGGCCAAAACCGGCCCTTCCACCACATTGGTTGTTTTGGCTGGGGCTGATGCGGCGCTTGGCAAGGCCAGTAAGGCCATTTTGGGGGAAGCGGCTGGGCTCGTCGCCAAAGCGGCTCATTCAGCCCAGTTCAAAGGGGCTGCCAAAAGCACGATGGAGCTTTTGGCGCCGCAGGGCCTTGGGGTGGATCGTCTCCTAGTGGTTGGCACGCATCAAAAGAAAAAAGCCGATCCGCAAGCGCAGGATGGTTTGATCAATCTGGGTGGCTTTATTCAAGGCAAATTGGGACGGGCGGCAAAGGTCGTGATTGTGTTTGATGCGCCTGAGGGGGAGCATGATGCCGCGCAAGCTGCGGATCTGATGTTGGGCCTCAAGCTGCGCGCTTATAAATTCGAGACCTATAAGACCAAGAAAAAGCCTGAGGATGAGGCGTCAGAACCTGCCAAAGTCCATATCGATATTGCGGTGGCAAATCCGGCTGAAGTGCGCCGGCAAGTGCCAGCCCGTCAGGCTCTGGCGCATGGTGTCAATCTGGCCCGCGATCTTGTCAATGAACCTGCCAATATTCTCTATCCAGTCGAATTTGCCCGGCGGGCCAAGCAATTGGAGAAGCTCGGCGTGAAGGTTGAGATTCTCGATGTCAAAGCTATGCAGAAATTAGGCATGGGAGCCTTGCTCGGCGTTGGTCAGGGCTCGGTGCGCGAAAGCCGCATGGTTGTGATGCGCTGGAATGGCCTGCCTGCTGCGCGGACCAAATCCAAGAGCGAGGCCAAGGCGCCGATTGCTTTTATTGGCAAGGGCGTTTGCTTTGATACGGGCGGCATTTCCATCAAGCCTGCGGGCGGGATGGAGGATATGAAGGGTGATATGGCAGGCGCTGCTTGCGTCGTTGGGCTGATGCATGCTTTGGCGAGCCGCAAGGCCAAGGTCAATGTGATTGGTGCCATTGGTTTGGTAGAGAATATGCCTGATGGCAATGCGCAAAGACCCGGTGACATCGTCAAGACCATGTCGGGCCAAACAGTTGAAGTGATCAATACAGATGCGGAAGGCCGCCTCGTTTTGGCCGATGTGCTCTGGTATGTGCAGCATAAATATAAGCCCACATTCATGGTCAATCTTGCGACATTGACCGGAGCTATTCTGGTCGCGCTGGGCAAGGAATATGCTGGTCTCTTCTCCAATAATGATGAATTGTCGGCCCGTCTGACTGGAGCTGGTCAAGCGACGGGTGAGAAAGTCTGGCGCATGCCCATGGGCCCGGCCTATGATAAAATGCTCGAGTCACAATTTGCCGATATGAAGAATATTGGTGGGCGCAATGCGGGCTCGATCACGGCGGCGCAATTCCTGCAACGCTTTGTCAATGACACGCCCTGGGCCCATCTCGATATTGCGGGCACTGGCATGGGCTCGCCCAGCAGCGATATTAACAGCAGCTGGGGATCGGGCTGGGGCGTAAGATTGCTCGACAGGCTCGTTGCCGACCATTACGAAAACTAATCTGCTGGGTGAGGGAAACAATGCGCTTGCGCCTACATCAGTTTTTGCAACTGGCTTTGATTGCTTTGTCGCTTGTCAGCGCACAGAGTGCTCTTGCTGCGGCAAGCTGTGAGGCGATTTTGCAAAAATTTCCTCAGGCGGCGGCTGGCATCAAGATTGAATTTGTGCGTCCGGTCGTCGTGTCGCGTGGTGAATTGGCTGAAGGCATGCGTGTGCTTGATCTAGTCACCGATGCCAAGGTCGATGGTCAGATCCTGTGCAAGGATGATCAGTTCGTTCGTTTTACAGCGCGCATTGGGGCTTCAGCAGATGCGAATTTGCGCGATGTGTTCTTTCGTATTCAACAGGCTGCTGTTGTGTCCATCATTGGCTGGCCTGCGCGACGTGCGGCGGCAACATTGCATGGCATGACGGCAGAGGTTGCTGATTTTCTGCGTGCCTCGATTGAACGCGGCGATATAGAACTTGCCGGCAAAACCGAGGAACATGCGGGCATGGCAGGCGATATTGGCATGATCTGGACCCGCACTGAGCGTGAATTTGTTGTTGTTGCGGCAGAGTAATGGAGATCTGGTTCTACCATCTCACGCGCCAAAAGCTGGATCGGACCTTGCCGGGTCTGGTTGAAAAATCGCTTGAAAGGAAATGGCCTGTTGTCATTCAGATTGGGTCACAAGAGCGCATGAAGGCGCTTGACGCTCTTTTGTGGACCTATTCCGAGTCCAGCTTTCTTCCCCATGGTACGGATCAGGATGAGGATGCAGAGATGCAACCCATTTATCTGACCTCGGGCTTTGAAACCCCCAATGGAGCCAAGGTCCGTTTTTTTGTTGAAGGGGCGATGATTGCTCCCTTCCTCACACAGCCTTCAGCGGGCTTTGAGCGATTGATCCTGATGTTTGATGGCAATGATGATGATCAGCTCGTGAGCGCTCGTCAGCAATGGTCACAGTTAAAGCAACAGGGGCTTGGTCTGGCTTATTGGCAGCAGGACGAAGACGGACGCTGGCAGAAAAAAGCATAAGCGAGGCCTGTGTGACGAATGCTTTTTACCAGCAGCACGAGCAATCCGAAACGGGTTTTATTGATGTTGTCGCTCGAAGAGAATTTCTCTTGGCCTGGGTCATTGGCCTTGCCTATTCAACCACGCAAAATTATTCGGCCCTGCTTGCAATTGTCTTTGAGCAAAGCGGCCATGAATTAGCCTCAATCGGGCTCTTGCTCTCTTTGTTTGCAATACCAACTTTGAGTGCCACGCTTTTGTCGGCCAGTTGTGCGGCGCGTTTTGGCATATTGCCGATGGCGCGCATTGCAATCAGCCTCACGGCATTTGGATTGGCCAGTC
>OMIJ01000120.1 GCA_900299065.1 Hyphomicrobiales bacterium | reverse complement strand
TTCCTATCGTTGGGCTGTTCAAGAAAGAATTGGGGCTGGATTCTCTGATGGTCGGATTTGCGCTGGAGAATGACAAACTCCATTCTCCCAATGAGAAATATGAAGTCTCATCCTTTCACAAAGGCGCGCGTTCATGGGCCCGCATTCTTGCAGCGCTGGCACAATGAGACATTGAGCGGGATCAAGGGCTCGTTTAGTAACCATGCTCGGGCGCGGGAAACGCGCCCGACTTCACTTCCGTGACATAGGCTTTTACCGCGCCTTCAATCGTGCCCGTATCGGGGATGAAGTTTTTGACAAAGCGCGGGCGTTTACCTGGGAAGACGCCTATCATGTCATAGAGCACCAGCACTTGCCCATCGCAATGCGGGCCTGCACCAATGCCAATTGTGGCTGTGGTTTTCATCGCCTGCGTGATGCGCGTGGCTGTTTCGGTTGGTGTCATTTCAATGATCATCATTGCAGCGCCCGCCTGTTCAAGCGCCAAAGCATCAGACAGCATCACACCTGCGGCCGTCTCGCCTTTGCCTTGCACACGATAGCCGCCCAATTGATGTACGGATTGCGGCGTCAAACCAATATGCGCACAAACGGGAATGCCGCGTTCGGTGAGAAAGCGTACTGTCTCGGCCATATAAGCGCCGCCTTCAATCTTCACCATTTGCGCGCCAGCGGCCATGAGTTTAGCGGCATTATGCAGCGCTTGCTGCGGGCTTTCCTGGTAAGAGCCAAAGGGCATATCGGCAATCAGAAAGGCGCGTTTCATGCCGGCAAATACGCATTGCGTATGATAGACCATGTCTTCGAGTTTCACGGGCAAAGTCGTGGCATGCCCCTGAATGACATTACCAAGAGAATCGCCCACCAGCACAACATCAACGCCGCAGCGATCTAGCATTGCAGCAAAGCTGGCATCATAACAGGTGAGCATAGCGATCTTTTCGCCGCCGCTCCGCAATTTGGCGATATCACCGAGTTTTAGTGGCTTGGTGTCGTCGAGATAGGCCATATGCGAGTCTCCCTCAGCCATTCACCGCTATATTATCAATAAGCCTTGTTTTACCCAAGCGCGCCGCTGCCAAGAGCCGCAGCGGACGATCAGAAAGTTTCTCGATCTTTGCAAGGGAGCGGGCATCGCGCAATTCGAGATAATCAATCGCAAAACCGGCCTGGGTGATTGCAGTACGCGCCTGATCAAGCGTAGTTTCAATCGCGCCGCCCGCAACAATCGCTTTGGCGGCAGCCTGCATATTGGCATGAAGCAGCGGAGCTATGGCTCTTTCCTCTTGCGAGAGATAGGCATTGCGCGAGGAGAGGGCGAGCCCATCTTCCGCACGAATGGTTGGTGCGCCTATGATCTCGATATGCAGATCGAGATCCAGCGCCATCTGGCGGATCACAGCCAATTGCTGAAAATCCTTCTGCCCGAAAATGGCCAAATCGGGCGTAGCTTGAAGGAGCAGTTTGGCGACAATGGTCGCAACGCCAGCAAAATGCGTTGGCCGGAATTTATCTTCCAGCCCCGCAGTCGCAGGCCCGGCAAGCGAGATCGTGGTGCAAAAGCCCTCGGGATAAATATCCTCGGGTAGGGGGGCAAACACCGCATCAACCTGCGCCGTGCGCAGGCGCGCGCAATCGGCCTCGAAGGTGCGTGGATATTTGCCAAAATCCTCATGCGGGGCAAATTGCGTGGGATTGACAAAAATGGAGACGAGGGTTTTGGCACCCTTTTCTCGGGCGATCTGGGTGAGGGAAATATGCCCCTCATGCAAGGCCCCCATGGTCGGCACCAGCGCCACGCGCTCGCCGGCCTTGCGCCAGCGTGCCACAAGGCTGCGCAGATCGGCAATCGTGTGAACGGCGGTTAGGGCACTCATGTCAACTCAGCTCAATCTCAAATGAAAGGTTCGGATCAGGTCTTTTAGGCTGAACGGAGCCCGTTCAGCAATCCGTCAAGGGTCTTATGGACGCCTTTTGGCGGGCAATCGGCATATTCATCCGCCAGTCCCGCGCGATTGATCCAATGCGCCTGAAAGCCAAACCGGCTGGCCCCCGCCACATCCCAGCGATTGGAGGAGACAAAGATCACTTGCCCAGCTGGCACATCAAACAGGCTGCGCGCCTGTTCATAAACGAGGGGTGATGTCTTGTAGAGGCGCAGCTCATCGACCGAGATCACCGCATCAAACAGCTTGCTCAGCCCCGCAGCTTCAATCGCTTTTTGCAACATGTGACGCGTACCATTGGATAAAATGCCGGTGCGCCCCCCCGCTTGGCGTAATGCAGAAAGACAGGGCGCTGCATCCCGATAGGCTGACAAGGTCTGATAGGCATTGAGGAGATCGGCGCGGGTTTGCGCATTGATCCCGCCACAACGCGAGGCGGCATAATCAAGCGCCTGCTGCGTAAGGCACTCGAAATCCTGATAAGCACCCATCAGCGAGCGCACCCAAGTATATTCCAGCTGCTTGCTACGCCAAAGCTCGGATAGGCGCTCAGCTTGCGGGCCGATCGCGCCTTTATGGCGCGCCACAGCCGAATGCACATCCAGCAAAGTCCCGTAGGCATCGAAGAGATAAACAGTCCCGCTCATGGCTGCAGGCTCCCGGATTGGGATGTTGTAAAGCGCAAGTGATTAAGCGAAATGCCCATCAGGCGCAGGCTCACCAATGCGACACAAGCATAGATCACAAGGCCGCTCAGTCCCAGCAAGGATAAATGCGCCAGACCACTCCACGGGCCCAATTCCTTTGTCAGTTCATAAGCCAGGCTTTGGCCAAAGATCGCGACAACCAGCAAAGCTAAAGATGCCACTAAGATCGCGCTGCTGACCTTCCAGAACAGCTTATCAAGGCGCATCAAATCACGCTTGAGCGCCAGAGCGCAGAGCAGAGCAAAATTGATCCAGGCGCCCACAGCCGTTGCCAAAGCAAGGCCTGAGGCGCCCAGGGGTGTGAACAGCACCATCTTCAAACCAACATTGGCGGCGACCGCAAAAAGCGCAATCAACATGGGTGTCTTTGTGTCATTCTGCGCTTGAAAACTAGCCACTGCCGAGCGGATTAACACCACAGCCATTAGTCCGAAGCCATAAGCGCTCAGCACCAGAGCTGCCGCATCCGCATCTTGCGGCGTGAAGGCACCGCGCACAAATATCACCCGCATAATCAAATCAGGCAAAACCAGAAAAGCGATCAAAAAGGGCGCCGATAACATTATCGTCAACGCCATTGTGCGGCTCTGCGCCAGATAGGCTCCCTTGGCATCGCCTTTCGCAAATCTGCGGCTCATTTCGGGTAAGAGCACAGTGCCGGCGGCAATGCCAATCACGCCAATTGGCAATTGATAGATGCGATCTGCATAATAGATCGAAGAGGGCCCCCCCGTTGGCAACAGCGAGCCAATGATCGTATCGGCAAAAATTGCAATTTGTACGCCTGCCGAGCCAATGATTGCTGGAACAAGAGTAACAAAAAACTGCCTGACATCGGCACTCCAGCGCGGCCATACGGGCGGGCTTGCCAGCCCGGCTTTTTGAGCAGAGTGCCACACAAGTGCCAATTCAAATACACCCGCACAGCTCACACCAAAGGCGGCCGCATGACCTGCACTCGGAAACAGAAAGGCCAGCGCCAGTGCCAACATCATGGAGAGATTGAGCAGCACGGGCGCAAAGGCCGCTGCGGCAAAATGCCGATGTGCATTAAGTGTGCCTGATAGCAAAGTGACTAATGTCACGCAAAGCAAATAGGGAAAGGTGATGCGGGTTAACGTAACAGCAAGCGCAAATTTCTCCGCATCGGCCTGAAAGCCAGGCGCGAGCAGGCGCACCAGATCAGCTGTGAATATCCAGGCCAAAGCCAACACAACAATCTGGCTGATCATGACCAAAGAGAGAATCTGCCCGCTAAAGAGCTTTGCTTTATCGAGATGCTGTGTCTCTAAAACATGCGAATAACTGGGCACATAAGCGGCATTGAAAGCACCTTCCCCGAAGATCGCCCGAAAATGATTGGGGAGGCGAAAGGCCACAACAAAGGCATCAGCCAAAACGCCCGCGCCCAAAACCGCGCCCAGCATGACATCGCGCGCAAAGCCGGTGGCCCGGGAAAGGAGTGTAAAGCCACCAACCGAGAGCAGATGTTTGAACATATCAGATGCGTTGACGATGGCGCTGCGGAACGGGTTGCAAATCCTGTTCGGATCCCTCCGGTCCCAGGCGTTCAGCAATCAGATAGAGCGGACGGCGTTTTACCTCGGCAAATATGCGCCCGATATATTCTCCCAATATGCCTAACGACAGAAGCTGAATGCCACCAAAGAACATGATCGACACAATGAGCGAAGCAAAGCCGGGCACATCAATTCCGCGCACCACAGTTTCAATCAGAAAATAAATCGCCATGATCAACGCAAACAGCGAGACCATCATGCCAATATAACTCCAGACTTTGAGTGGTAATGTTGAAAAGGACATCAAGCCATCAAGCGCAAACCGCGTGAGCTTGCGATAGCTGAATTTGGATGTGCCAAAGGCACGATCAGCTACTTCAAAAG
>OMIJ01000119.1 GCA_900299065.1 Hyphomicrobiales bacterium | reverse complement strand
ATCCCAATCCCTCCCTAGATGATGTAAAGATGACGCTAGACTTGATCGAGATTGCCAAACCTCTGGGGATTATTATCCATGACCATGCTCACGTGCTGCTCTCCTCACTATAACACCTGAGCAGAAATCCACTGGGTCATTACATAAATTAATTGAATGGTCTGCCAGTCAACTCGCCCGTCGGGATAAAACCAGAGTCAATGAACTTCGGCTCAACTCGTTCGAGACGAATGACTTCCTTTCTATCTTTCTGATGGATCTCGATCGCTCACGCATTCTCGATGGTATTGGAGACTTTGGAACTTCCAGAGATTATAAATCCTTTGATCAAGTGAACCGCTCCGCACTGAAACAAATGCTTGAACGACTGAATGATATTGTAAAGTCAAAAAAGGCGCTGCAACCTGCGAGCAAATATCAATATTTGCGTGACTTATCCTCAACCTCATTCAATTTAATGAATGGCAAAACTTATTTGACTATCATCGTCCCCTTAACTCAAATCAGTGAGAATGGCGCGCTCGCTCAAAAAATGGCACTGATCGGTGTTAAAGAAACCGACACTTCCTTCCAGCGCTCGGGGACCAATGAAGCCAATATGGCTTTTCAACAATTACCAAATACGGACGATGAAGAGGCAACAGGTGTTTCCCCCATTTTAGCCTGGGCGATTACCTTTTGCACAATAGCAACAGCACTTTTATCTTTCTTCGCCATTGGGCGATTGGCCCGCAATGAAGCGAAATCAGCTCGTATGGCTGGACATGATTTGCTTTGCGGTCTGCCCAATCGCATGCTGTTCACCCAATTCCTGGAGGCAGAGCTCAGTCGCTCCCGCCGCAACAGATCAGGCATGGCTCTTCTGCTTCTCGACCTTGATCGATTTAAGGAGGTCAATGACACATTCGGCCATGAGGCTGGCGATCGACTCTTGATTGCAGCAACAAACAGCAAACGCCTTGTCTTGCGCAAATCAGATATTTTAGCTCGCTTTGGCGGAGATGAATTTGCCATCATCCTGCCCGAGATTACGTCACGTCATGATTGCGAAGTGGTTTGCCAACGTATTTTGGAGGCTTTGCGAGAGCCCCTGCATCTGGGAAAACATACGGCACAAATTGGCGTATCCATTGGCGTGGCGCTCAGCATAGAGAATGGGACGGATGTCAATGAACTCTTCCGTCTTGCAGATCATGCTCTTTATCGTGCCAAGGAGCGCGGTCGCAATCGCGCCTGCTTCTTCGAAGAGGAAATGAATGATGAGCTGCGAGCCCACAAATCGGCTGAAGAAGAATTACGCAATGCCATAGAGCTTAATCATCTCTCTCTCAATTATCAACCTATTATTGCTGCGGACACGCAAAACATAGTTGCACTCGAGGCCTTGGTGCGCTGGTCGCATCCCCAACGCGGGCTGATCCCAACAGAGAGTTTTGTGCGTCTTGCCGATGACAGAGGCCTTGCCTTGCAATTGGGTGAGTGGGTGCTGCGGCGTATTTGTGAAGATTCCCATAAATGGCCGGATATGCGGATTGCGTTCAATGTCTCACCCGTGCAATTTCGCCAACCAGGTTTTGCAGAAATGGTGAAACGAACCACGCAGGATATGGGTTTTGAATCGGCGCGCCTCGAGATCGAGATAACCGAGGATGCGTTGATGAATGATCCCGATCAGGCGGAGAAAACAATTCTCGAATTGCGTATGGCTGGAGTCAGCCTGTCTCTCGATGATTTTGGTATAGGCAAAACCAGCCTGATCTATCTGCGGCGCTTTGCCTTTGATAAAATCAAATTTGATAAGGTGTTTCTATCATCCTTGAATGAAAAACAGGAAAATGCTGTTATCCTTCAAACCATAACTCATCTTGCACATGCGCTTGATTTGCAAGTGGTTGCAGAAGGCGTCGAAACCGAGCATCAATTACGCGTGGCAGGAGCTAGCGGCTGCAATCTCATGCAAGGCTATTATTTCTCCCCAGCTTTGCCAGCGATGGATATTGAAAAAATGATCGCTCTGCAAAATGGCGACAAAGGATTTAAGCGCGCTCGCGCTTGAGTGAGGATTGCCATTGCGCCAGGGCCTGGGGCGTATCAATATCCAGCGCGATGGAGTGATCATCAACAGGCAACTCTACCACACCTGCGCCCGTCAACAATTTTCGCGCGCCCTGATCACCACTCAAATGAGCAATGTCAGCAAAAATAGATCTTGCCAATAAAACAGGATTACCGCGCTCGCGCTGGCCCTGCTCATTGATAAACACTGGCACCAGTGCCCGCGCCGCTTCATGCGTGGCAAAATGATCGATAAGCTGATTGATCAATCGCGCATGGATCTGCGGCATATCTCCCAGCAAAACTATAGTGCCGGCACAATTTTGCGGCACATTGACAACACCTATGCGCAAAGATGAGGCCATGCCGGTGGCATAATCAGGATTATGCACAAAATGAATCGGCAATCCTGCCAAACTTGCTTCAATATTTTCACGCTCATAGCCTGTCACAACGATGAGGGGCTGCGCTTGGGAGGCAAGCGCGGCTTCAGCGACAATACGGACAAGAGGGCGTCCTTCAACCTGCGCCAGAAGTTTGCTGGATGCCCCCGCCTCTGCCTGCGCGCGATAGCGACTGGACAGGCCTGCAGCCAACAGAATGGCTGCGCAAGGAGCCTCTTTAGTCATCTTGACCGCCATGCGCCTCGCGCAATTGGCCGCGTGCCACGATTTCCATTAACAGTCCGCCAACCCCCATGCGCCTGATATCGGCTGCGCGCACGGGCAGACCCGCCAATAATCTTTGCAAGACCCAATCAAAACCGTTTTCCTTGGGCGATCTGGCGCAACCGGGCGCACCCAGCACTGGCTTGCCATTCAGATTGGCCACCAGAAGCAGATTGCCAGGATCCACCGGCATGCCCAATTGCTCAATCACACCACCTGCCGTTTCAACGGCCGAGGGGATGACATCGCGTCGATCCGTAATGGCCGAAGCACCAAAGACGATGATCATATCACATTGCGTTTCCGCCTGGTGAATGGCTGCACGCAGAGCCTCAGCATCATGCGCAATTTTGACATCCAAAACGATCTTTGCACCAGCAGGGGCGAGGCGCTCGGCTGTGACACGCAAAGTCTTGGCTATCACATTTGGTTTCATGCCCGGCAGCAAGGTCGAGATCACCGCCACTTTCAATGGCCGGTAGGGGGCAACTTTGACAAGCCCCCCAGCAGCGCATTTCAAGGATTTCGTCAGCGAATCGCCCGGCACCGCAAAGGGAATGATTTTCACAGTGCCAATCATCTCACCCTGCTCAACAGAGCGATAAGCCGGCAAAGTTGCAAAGGTGATGCGCTCATCAAGTTCATTGAGCGCATCAATACGATCCATATCAACGACCAAAACGCCAGCCGATTCCGCAAAGAGATTAGCGCGTCCGGTAAAAGGTTTTTCAACGCGTACATGCGCGCCAGCTACAGCCTTGGCCAATTGACCCGCGGCATTGTCTTCATCAATATCATCAGGCTCAAGACGAGCAACGACAAGCGACTCGACCCCAGCTGCCAATAAAGCCTGAATATGTGAAGCCGAAACACGCTCGCCCTTTTTCAGAACAAAGCCATTCTGCCGGATCGAATGGGCGACGATACAGCCTTCACTCTCTTGAACCGGAACAGAACCAAACTTCACCCGCGCATGCTCCCTTAAGCAGTCCCGCGCAACGGCTTTTTGCGCAGCGCCAGAATGATTTCACCCAGTACAGACACAGCAATTTCAGCTGGCGTGACCGATCCAATATCAAGTCCGATTGGCGCTTTGATGCGCGCTAATTGATCATCGTTAAAGCCCAAAGCCTTCATGCGCTCAATGCGTCTTGCATGCGTTTTACGCGAGCCAAGAGCACCGATATAGAAACATTCAGCCTTCAGGGCCTCAATCAGGCCTGGATCATCTATCTTCGGATCATGCGTGAAAAAGGCCATGGCCGTATAGCGATCTGGCTTTTGCCTGGCCAGAGCCACATCGGGCCATTCGGCTATGAGGTTGACATCGGGGAAGCGCTCGGGCGTAGCAAAGGCTGTGCGCGGATCAATGATCGTCAGATCAAAACCA
Source organism: Hyphomicrobiales bacterium (assembly GCA_900299065.1). Classification (GTDB taxonomy): domain Bacteria; phylum Pseudomonadota; class Alphaproteobacteria; order Rhizobiales; family Beijerinckiaceae; genus Terripilifer. The sequence continues at coordinate 5,268 of OMIJ01000119.1, read as the reverse complement.
GCCAATTTCGCCATCGGTGCCAGCGCCTGAGTAATATGCACAGCGCCAATCACCACAATGCGCACAGGTGGCACTTGTACATTTAGAAAATAAGATTGACCCTCTTGCTCGATTACACCGCTTTTGCCTGCCCGAAAGGCAGAATCCAATGCCTCCGCCAAAGGATCTGAAGCCAGATCCTCGACACGCACTATGCGTTGCTCACCACTGGCCAGATCCGTCACCAAAGCTATGGCCCGGCGCTCAGCCCTTGCCTGATTGAGCGCTTTGAGGTGCTCGAGTTTCATCAGACTACCTTTTCAACATAGATACGAATGCGCCCGCCGCAGGACAGGCCAGCTCGCCAGGCCGTTTCATCCGCCACGCCAAATTCCAATGTTTCAGACGAGCCCGAACTGATCACATCAATGGCCTGTGTCACCACATCGCCTTCAACGCAACCGCCAGACACAGAGCCCAGAAAATTGCCCTGATCATCAATCACCAAATGGCTGCCTACTGGACGGGGCGCAGAGCCCCATGTCTCGATCACAGTGGCAATGGCAACGCCGCGACCTGCCTGCCGCCAGCTTTCCGCCTGAGCCAGAATATCATCATCAGATGCCAGCATGAGAACCTCCATCTTTAGGTCTATATAAGGCTCTATGAGAAAAATGACAGAGCCTTGGGCCCCTCAAGGCGTTTTGGCTGGTTCATTCAATTGAACAAGGCCAGTCCCCCGCCAATTCTGTCCTTGCGGCGCAAAGCTGCCACTCATCCGCACCCTTTTATAATCAGGCCGGCGATCCCCCACGGGACCTGCCAGCGATCCGGCAACAATGGTCGCATCAAAGGCACATAGATAGGCACCCTCTGCTTGCCCCTTGCACTCAACCGCCTCAATATTGAAGGGCCCTTCTGGCACATTTTGAACGGCATTATAAATCGCCTTTTGATCAGGCGGCTTGGCAAAGGGATTGCAGCCTGCAAGAGCGAGGAGCAAACCCAATGTGGCGAATGTCCTCATCATCCCCCCTCATGCAACACGTCGTAAAAACAGGCGCGGATCAACCTCACGCGAGCCCTGTTCGCCCGATAAAGCTTGGCACAATTGCGCCATGGACGCCAGATTATGCACAGGACGAAACTCATGCACATAAGGCAGCATAGCCCTGATACCCTGCGCCTTGGCTTCAAAACGATCATAGCGAAGCAGTGGATTGAGCCAAATCAGACGACGGCAGGATTTTTTGAGTCGCTCCATCTCATGTTGCAATTCGCCCGATGGATCACGCTCCAGCCCATCCGTGAACAGGATCACAATAGCCCCCTGCCCCAAAACACGGCGCGACCATTGATGATTGAACACATGCAAGGATGAGGCGATGCGCGTGCCCCCTGACCAATCTTCAACAAAGCCGGAACATTGCGCCAAAGCCTCATCAACATCCTTATGGCGTAAAGCGCGCGTCACATTAGACAAGCGCGTGCCAAACAGGAATGTATGCACATGCCGGCGCTGCGCGGTCAGATGATGCAGGAAATGTAGGAAGATCCGGCTATAATCCGACATTGATCCTGAAATATCGCAGATCGCCACCACAGGCGGATGTTTTTCTACCCGTGAGCGAAAAGCCAATTCTATGCCTGCCCCGCCGCCCCGCAGAGACAAACGAAAAGATCGGCGCGGATCAATCTTATCACCGCGCGCATCGGCAATGTAGCGCCGCAACGGCCGCAGATCTTCGCTCAAGCGGAGTTTAGAAATTTCTTCTCTCGCGCGCGCAATTTCCTCTGCACTCATTTGTGCAAAATCTTTCTTTTGTAAAATTTCCTGCGCCGACATGGTCAATCTGGCATCCAGATCAAGCGATTGCTCTGCCTTTTCCTGATCGGGACGTTTGAACATGGCCTCAGCAACACGCGTAGCACCCGCTTGTGCTGGCTTTCGCTCCTGCTTCATCTGCTCGGCGCCGGGCGAGAGCATAGCCAATAATTTCTGCATAAAGCCGCGCTTCTTCCAGAAAATATCAAAAGCCTGATCGAAGATAATCGTATGTTCATGCTTTTTCACAAACACTGCATGAAGGACGCAACGAAAATCAGCGCGATTGATCAGACCAGCAACTTCAACAGCCCGCACAGCCTCCATCGCTGAACCGGGACCAACTGGCAGACCTGCCGCACGCAAAGTGCGTGCAAAGAAAATAATATTACTGGCGAGCTGGCCCGTCTGGTCAGGCAAAATAGCACCCGATTCTATCGCCCCCTCATCAGACATGAGCTCTAGCCCGCAGTCGTTTTCTTCATGACCCTGACGCTGAAAGTGCCATTTTGATTGACGATTTCAATCTCATCCTCATCACCAAGCACGCCAACATCGACATCGCTGGAGGGCAAAAGCACAGTCGCTCTTTGCCCGGTCAACACCATGACATAACCATTCATCAACAAAGCCGAGCGGGCCCAATGTTTGAGCTGGGAATAATAGGGCTCTTTACGCCAGGCACCCGCAGCGCCCGGATCAACACGCACAATCAAACCCTCCGAACCAGAAGGGCTAATCATCACAAAGCGCGCATGATCAGGCTTCCACTCCGGCCCGAGATTAGCATTCATCTGCCAAAGACAAGAGAAGCTGCGGCAAGCTGTTGGAGCATTCGCATAGATCGAACATCCCTTGCCCTGCGCGACATGACTGCACCACACACCCGCAGGCTTGTTCAATTCCTCCACCGGGAAAAGCTTGCAACATAAAGTGCAGGAACCGCAGGCCCGATTTGGAGCCATGGCGGGGTTGGATTGCATCGCATCACTTACTTCACTCATCACACAGCCTTGAGATCTGACAGAAGGGAGGCAACTTTGCTACCTTCGATTTTAGCAATGTCGTCCTGATATTTTAACAGCACACCCAGAGTATCGGAGACGAGAGCAGGATCGAGAGCAACAGCATCCAATTCGCTGAGCGCAGCTGCCCAATCCAACGTTTCGGCAACTCCGGGCTGTTTGAACAAATCCTGCTGGCGCAGAGCCTGAACAAAGGCAACAATTTGCGCGCTGAGATTGGCCGGGGCTTGCGGCACTTTCGCCCGCAGAATCCTCAACTCGCGTTCGGCATCGGGATAATCCACCCAATGATAAAGACAGCGGCGTTTGAGCGCATCATGCACTTCGCGTGTGCGATTGGAGGTGACAATCACAATAGGCGCTTGCTCAGCGCGCATTGTTCCTAATTCAGGAATGGTCACTTGATAATCGGACAAGATCTCGAGCAGAAAAGCCTCAAAGGCTTCATCCGTACGATCCAGCTCATCTATGAGCAAAACCGGCGGGCCTTCGGCAAAAGGCTCCAGAGCTTGCAATAAGGGACGCTTGATCAAATAGCGCAGCGAGAAGACATCATTCTCCAATCGCGCCCGATCCGTATCACCCGAGGCCTCAGCCAATCCGATCGCCATCATTTGCTGCGCATAATTCCATTCATAGACAGCAGAAGAAATATCCAGACCTTCAAAACATTGCAGTCGGATCAGACGCCGTCCCAGCATTTTGGCCAGCACTTTGGCAATCTCTGTCTTGCCAACGCCGGGCTCACCTTCGAGCAAAAGCGGGCGTCCCAAACGCAAAGACAAAAACAGCACTGTGGCCAGCGCCCGGTCAGCGACATAATCAGCCCCTTCGAGCAGACGCAAAACAGCCTCAATGCTGTCAGGCGTTTGAACTTTCGTTCCGCTATCCTTGCTCATCTCACCCTCTGGATCGCGACCCGCAAGGCTCACAGCCTGTTGTGCAGATCATCGCAAAGTCTATCTGGCCCAAAAGCCTACCGCAAATGCAAACGGCGGCAGTGACTGCCGCCGTTGGAATTTGGAACAGGCACTTGCCCGTCGAATCAATGGGCTTTGGCCACAGCCCGACGTGCCATCACTTTGATCAGATGGGCTCTATATTCAGCATCAGCGTGGATGTCACTGTTCAACCCTTCGGAAGAAACAGTCAAAGACTCCAAAGCCTTGGCACTGAAATCAGCCTTGAGGGCGGCTTCCATAGCCGGAACACGGAATACGCCATCCGAACCTGCACCCGTCACTGCAAGGCGGACGCCTGATTTTGTGCTCGCGACAAACACGCCAACAATTGCATAGCGTGAAGCCGGATTGCGGAATTTTTCATAAGCAGCTTTTGCAGGAATGGGGAAACGCACTTTAGTGACAATCTCGCCCTCTTCCAGCGCTGTCTCAAACAGGCCGGTGAAATAATCATCCGCCGAGATCTCGCGCTTATTGGTGATGATTGTTGCACCCAGCGCCAGAGCCGCTGCCGGATAATCCGCCGCCGGATCATTATTAGCGAGCGAGCCGCCAATCGTACCGCGATTGCGCACTGCCGGATCACCAATCATGCCGGCAAGCTCAGCGAGAGCAGGAATGGCTTTCTGCACATCCTTGGAATTGGCCACATCATAATGGCGCGTCATCGCGCCAATGGTGACATGATCGCCAGCAACACTAATGCCGCGCAGATCCGCCAATTGCCCCAGATCGATCAGATCATCAGGCGAAGCCAGACGTTGCTTCATTGTGGGCAGCAAGGTCATGCCGCCTGCCAGCAATTTGGCATTCTCTGCCTTGGCAGCAAGACCAGCAGCAGCGGCAAGGCTGTCAGGCTTGTGATAGGTGAATGGATACATGCGTGTCTCCTGTCAGTCTTATCTCTATACCCGTCTGAGCGGGAAAATTCTATTCGGCCGCTATTTTATGGCTGGAGGCGCGGACCGCCTGCCATAAAGCGCGGGGACTGGCCGGCATGGGCACATGTTCATGGCCCAAGGCATCGGTCAGCGCATTAATCACAGCCGGCGGCGCAGCAATTGCGCCGGCCTCACCACAGCCCTTGATTCCCAAGGGATTGGACGGACAGGCCGTCTTCGTCATGCCGATCTGATAGGACGGCACATCGGAAGCGCGCGGCATGCAATAATCCATATAGCTGGCAGTGAGCAATTGCCCATCCTGGCTATAGACAGCCCCTTCGCATAAGGCCTGGCCAATGCCCTGGGTAATACCGCCATGAACCTGCCCTTCGACAATCATGGGATTGATCACCTCACCAAAATCATCCACTGCCGTCCAGCGATCAATGCGCGCAACGCCCGTTTGTGGATCAATCTCCAGCTCGCAAATATGGACCCCCGCCGGGAAGGTGAAATTGGTCGGATCCCAGAAGGCTGATTCTTTCAATCCAGGCTCGAGATCCTGCCCATTGAACTTATGCGCAATATAGGCT
>OMIJ01000118.1 GCA_900299065.1 Hyphomicrobiales bacterium | reverse complement strand
AGAGATTTGGTGTGCCTCATCAACGCACCAGTGTCGTTGATCTCTCGCGTGGCGAACAGCAAAGAGTAGCTCTTGCTCGGGCTTTGTTGTTTGATCCCCCGGTCCTGCTCGCAGATGAGCCAACCGCCTCTCTGGATGCATTGGCGGGTGAACAAGTGGCGCAGACCCTTGAAGATCTCTCTGTACAAGAGGGGCGCACGGTGATTGTCGTCTCGCATGATCCAGCTTTGATCAATCGTATTGGCACACGTTTCGTACTTGAGCGCGGGCATGCGCGACCTGCGGCTGTCATGGAGTCGGTGCGATGAATCCCTTGCCCATGATTGTCGCAACTATTCGACGTCATATCTGGACCTATCTTCTGTTTGTGATGGTGGTTGCGATTGCCACTGGCATTGGCGTTGCAATCACGTCGCAAGAAGCAGCCTTGCGTAAGGGCAGTGCCCGTGCGGCAGATAAATTTGATCTGATTATTGCCGCTCCCGGCAGCCAGACCGATGTGGTGCTTGAAGCCATTTATCTGCGGCCAGGCACTGTGCCTTTGCTGGATCCTGTCATGACAGCGCAAGCACTGAACGATACACGCGCAAAAATCGCTTCTCCCTTGGGGTTTGGCGATAGCATTAAGGGCTCGCCAATCTTGGGCACAACGCCTGATTTTGCGACCTACCTTTCGGGGGGCTGGGCGCAGGGTCGCGTCTTTCGTACAGAAACAGAAGCTGTCATTGGCTCGGCCGTTCGTCTCAAATTGGGTGAAACATTCCGCCCTTCACATGGCATGAGTCATAATGCTCATGATGTTGACGATGATGATCATGACGAGGAACAGCATACGATTGATCTGCAGGTCGTTGGCCAAATGAATCCTACCGGCACACCTTGGGACAATGCTGTGATCGTGCCCATTGAATTGGTTTGGCGCATTCATGGCTTGCCAACGGGTCATGCGGCTGACAGCCAGCAGATTGGTCGCCCCTTCGATCCTGCGCGTGTGCCGGGTGTGCCCGCGATTGTGATGCATCCAGAATCGATCAATGCGGCCTATGGCCTGCGCAATGTCTATAGAACTAGCACAAGCATGGCGTTTTTTCCGGCCGAAGTGCTGGTCAAGCTTTATGACATTATGGGCGATATACGCACAATCATGAACTGGCTGGCGATTGCCACCCAAGGACTTGTTGTTCTGTCCATGCTGGCCGGTGTTGTCGCAATCCTGTCCTTGCACCGTCGGCAATTTGCTGTGTTGCGCGCATTAGGAGCACCTAAGGCCTATATTTTTCTATGTGTCTGGGGGCAGGTGGTGTTCATCGCAATCCTGGGAGCTGTGCTGGGCCTCTTATTGGGCAGCGGGATAGCCATTCTGGTGTCTATGGTCTTTACCCATTCCACGGGCATCTCTCTGCCGGCGGTTATCGGGGCCGATGAATACTGGCTGGTTGCAGGCATGATCCTGTTTGGTCTCATTGCCGCTACTCTTCCAGCATTTCTGGCCTATCGCTATCCGGTGATTGAATCTCTGCGTGCAGGTTAGTTTTTACCAAGTCTGTCTTGCTGGCTTACATACTCTTGGCTAAACTGGCCTTCTGAGCTCGGTTTGATCCTCGTTTCCCAATCATCAGGATCGACCGTCCGGCAGACCCAGCAGCACTGATCCTGATCAGGAGCAATGACAAACAACGGGGAGACTATGATGTTATCTCAAACCATGAAACGGACGACACTGGCGGCAGCTCTGCTTGCTGGTTCGGCCATATCCACTGCAGCTTTGGCTCAGCAACAAGGCTATAAAATCACCGTCAACAAGGATCGTCTGGTCAATGCTCAGAATGAGCCGCAAAACTGGCTTATGATGAACGGTGATTATGGTTCGCAGCGTTATTCCAAACTCACTCAAGTCAATCGCGAGAATGTCAAAAATCTGCGTCTCGTATGGGCCATGGCTTTGGGCGGCATGCAGGACGTGCCGCAAAACGGCCCGCAGAATGAAGTTAATCCTCTCATCGACAATGGCTTTATGTACACCACCGATGGCTGGGGCACAGTCTATAAGATTGATGCGCGCAATCCCAATAAGGGCGATTTCGTTTGGACAAGCGATTCGGGAGTGCAGCACGAAGGTCTCTCACCGCTGACACGTGGCATTGCCCTTTACAATGAAATGGTCTTCGCCAATCTTCCCGATGGCCGCGTGATCGGCATTAATCGCGATACAGGCGAAATCGTTTGGGACAAAAAGGTTGCTGTCACCAATGAATTTGGCAGTGCCGAAAAATTCCTGACCGCTCCCATTGCTGCTGAAGATCGTCTGATCGTCGCCAATGGCGCGGGTGATGCGGCCACACGCGGCTGGATTGCCTCGCTAGATATTGCCACAGGCAAGGAGCAATGGCGCTGGTATGTCGTGCCAAAGCCCGGTGAACCCGGCAGCGAAACATGGAAAGACAAGAACAATGCCTGGAAAACTGGCGGCGGTGGTCTGTGGCAGACCGGTTCTTATGATCCGCAATCCAAGCAGACGATCTGGGGCACAGGTAATCCCGTGCCAATCTATGACGCGGAAGCTCGTCCCGGCGACAATCTCTATACCGACTCGGCTGTGGCTCTGGACATCAACACCGGCAAGCTCGCTTGGCATTTCCAATATACACCCAATGACAATTGGGATTATGACGAAATCGGCGTGCATATGTTGTACGATATTGAAATCAACGGTCAGAACCGCAAGGTCGTCGCGCACTTTGGCCGCAATGGTTTCTATTACACATTGGATCGCGCCAATGGCAGCTTCATCAAGGCTGGCCAATATGTGAATGATCTGAACTGGACGAAGGGTCTCGACCCCAAGACTGGCAAGCCCGTGGAATATGATCCCAAGCTTGATGTGCAACGCTATATTCCTGAAACACGCCCTCTGCGTGGTGAAGGTTTGAAGCGCACTTGCCCGACATGGCATGGCGGCGTGGCGCATCAGCCAGTGGCCTTTAACCCCGTCAAGCGCATTGCTTATGGCGTGGGTACGGAAGGTTGCTATTCGGGTGATGCTAATCCGCAAGCCTTCAGAAGCCCGGAAGGCGGCCTCGATGCGAAAGCCACACCGGCGCATAAATTTTCGAGTGATCTTTACTATGGCGCCATTACAGCTTTTGATGTCGTCAATCACAAGAACATTGCAAAGGCTGTGACGGAAATAGAAATCCGTTCAGGTGCAACTGCGACCGCTGGCGGGCTTGTGTTCACAGCATTGCAGGACGGCACTTTGGTTGCTTATGATGATGAGAAGCTCGAGCAATTGTGGAGCATTAATCTGGGTACGCCTTTGAAGGGCGCTCCAGTAACCTATGCAATCAATGGCAAGCAATATCTCGCCGTTCAGTCGAGCGGTCGTCACTTGCATCCGGTTAAATTCGATCGTCTCGAACATTCGAGCTATCTGTTCGTCTTCGCTCTCAACTAAGAGCTGACAAAGTGCAAAAAGAACCCCGCATCCTGGATGCGGGGTTTTTATGTCTCTATTTGTTTTGAAGAGGCTTAAAAGCGTCTCTTAATTTGGAAATTCTTTGCAGGCCGCTACATCAGAACCGAACAATTCGATGCATTTGGCATGATCCATCGGGCCTTTCCCGATAATCTTCGCATAGAGAAAATCAGCGACGAGTTCCATTTCTCTGACTGATAAAGTCGCAGGTGGCTCCGTCAAGGTCATGCCGGCTTTCTGAATGTCAGCCATTTTCATGCCATAGCAACGCCCATCGCTATAAGCGAGTTTGTCGAAGGCCGGCATGCTATTGTCGGGCCTCCCGCATTTGATCGTCATGATCAGATCATCACGCTCGAGAGTGGTTTCCCGCAAATTCGCTCCATCCGGCATTTGCGTATCCATTTTGCGTCCATCGCCTGCCCAGCCATGACAGGTCTGGCAATTGCCTTTCTGGCGGAAGATGCGGGCCCCGGCGTTAATATCATCCGCGCTGGGCGCTTGAGCCAGGGCCAGTGAGCTCACCAAAATAGAGCCAGCAAAGGTCAGGCTAGCGACAATAGAGCGGCTGGGCAGGAAACGTTTCGACACTCTCTTCTCCCGATGTAATAGGTTTGGTTCTATATAACCTGTCTGCTAGGATAATTTCCAGTGATCTTGCCAGCTGAGCTTAACCGGGCGGCAGGGCTAATCTTGGGGAGCATATTGGACTTGAAAAGGGGTCATTTATTAGCCGGCCTGTTCCTGGTGCTAATCCATGCCCCTGCTATGGGGCAGGTTCTCAAACGCGCCAGCGTGTGGGATTTGAAATTGGGTCAGCCTCTGTCTGCCCAGCCTGCTGCTCATGCCTTTCAGGCCCTTGCTTGCGGTTCGAATGGCAATGCCCCGCGGCAAAAGCTCAATGATTGGTCTGAATTTACTAAATGCCCGGCCGAGCCTTCAGGTCTCCATGAAGTCTATTTCGAATATGACGATGAGAATGAATACATTGCTCGTGCACATGATATGGAGCGCGAAATCACCCGCTGGACAGGGACGACGGAGACAGGCTTTCCCGTCATCATCTCCGCACTGATCGATGATCGCAGCAATGTGCAGGGCTTGCGCATGGTCACCGATCCGCGCTTGGCTTTTCGCAATGATGTGTTTGAGGCAGAGTTACGCAAGCGCGAAGTCGCTTATCAATTTGGTGGCGTCATGGCCGCCAGATATAATCTTAATCCCGGCGAGCACTGCAAATCCGAGCCATTGGCCGAAGGCGAGGGCAAAATTGCCGGCGTCTATTTCAAACAATTGTGTGAAATGCGCGATAAAGAGCGCAATCTCATTTATACAATTAAATGGAATTATTATCGAAAATCTGGCCAGAATGCCTATGATCCGCGCGTGCCAGGCAAAGCCACACAAGGCGAGTTTGAAAGTTCCGCCCGCTTTGAATTACGCGTTGATCAGCAGCGCTAAATCTTAAGGCACACGGCTGCCATCTGGCATGATGGTTTGATCAAGCATTGCAGCGTCTATATTCACGCCAGTGAGATCGGCCTTGCGCAGGCTTGAGGCGGTGAGCTTTGCCTGATTGAGGCTCGCATCACGCAATTTCGCGCCATAGAGATCCGCGCCTGAGAGATTGGCAGAGGTGAATTTGCTCTCCATCAATTCAGCATTGATCAAACGTGCCCCAAGCAAACTTGCATTGGTGAATTGCGCGCCGCGTGCAAAAGCAAAATCAAGCGCTGCCCCATCGAGCTTGGCCTGATCAAATTGCGAGTCCGCAATGCGCGCTTTGCGCATATCAGCCTGTGTGAGATTGGCGGCTCTAAAATCAACACGCGTTGCGCGCAATGCGCCCATCATCGCTTTTGACAGATCCGCAGCCTCGAGTGAGGCGCCATCGAGCTTGGCGCCATAGAGCATGGCTTCGGAGAGATTGGCCTTGCGCAGGCTGGCGCGCGAGAGGTCAGATTTGTTCAGATTAGCGCCGTCTAATTGCGCGCCATCGAGCTTGGCGCCGATCAGGCGTGCATCATGAAAATTGGCATTCTTCAGATTGGCACCTGTCAGATCAACCCCTGAAAGATCGCGGCGCTTGAAATTCACTTCAACCAAATCGCATTTCTGGCAGCTCTTGCTTTTACCCGCGATAAAATCTTCCCGCTCACCCGCATGAGTCCCATGTGAGGCAAGGCACGAGAAAATGAGGACAATGGCTCCTCTCAGCCAGCGCGCGGGCCGGGGGGCATTAAGCGGCAGATTTTGAAAGCGCATGACACATCTCAATTTATGGATCTTATAATGAGGCGCATCATTATGCCGAGTTCTGATCAGAAGGCCAACTGATCCTATCGACATTTTGCAGCGCAAAAGATCTGAAATCTCAACTTGACGCTTCCTCCCGTCTGTCTAAACAAGCCTCAATCATCCTTTGCGGGCAGGGCCCTTGGTGCGGGATGTATCGGGACCCGGCGAGGAAATCGAAAGATGCATGACATGGATTTTGATCACGAACATGCGCAAATGTCGGATGAAGATCGGGCCGCACTTGCCAGAGCCATTTGGGAGCAGGAGACGGTCGAGCTCACCACCGTTGGCATTGATATTGGATCATCGACCTCGCATCTGCTGTTTGCCCGCGTCATTCTGCAACGACAGACGCAAGGCCTGTCCAGCCGTTTTGTGGTGATTGAGCGTCATATTGTCTGGCGCTCCCCGATCATGCTCACGCCCTTTTTACGTGATGGCACGATTGATGCCGAAGCGCTGCGCGTGTTCATCACTTCAGCCTATCAAAGTGCGGGCTATCAGCCGCAGGATATTGACAGCGGCGCAGTGATCCTCACTGGTGAAGCGATCAAGCGCAAAAATGCACGGGCCATTGATGAAATCTTTGCCAGCGAGGCGGGCAAATTTGTCTGCGCTACGGCTGGCCATAAGCTGGAATGTATTCTAGCCGCTCATGGCTCTGGCGCTGTTGCCTTGTCGCGTGAGCGCGCCAGCACAATTCTACACATCGATATTGGCGGTGGCACAACCAAACTCGCATTGATTGATCAGGGCGTGATCCTTGGCGTCATGGCCTTTGCTGTTGGCGGGCGTCTTGTGGCGCAAGATGCCAATGGCCAATGGACCAGAGTGGATGATTCAGCCATTTTAGTTGCAAAAGAATTGGGCCTCTCTACGGATCCTGTTGCGATGAGTGACGAGGCCCAGCGCGTCAGAATTGCGCAAAGACTGGCACAAGTTGCTGCCGATTATGTATTGGGCGCTCCGCTTGATGATCTAGGCCGCGCTTTGCAATTAACCGAAAGCCTGCCCCGCGATCATATCCCGACCGCCTTCACCTTCTCGGGCGGCGTGGCTGAATATATCTTCACTTATGAAGAGCATGAATTTGGTGATATTGCTAAACCTCTGGCGCGTGAATTAACTCAGCAATTGGGCAAGCGCGGCGGCGTGCCCTTGATTGATCCGGGCCAGCGCATTCGCGCCACTGTGATCGGAGCGTCGCAATTCACAGTTCAGGTCAGCGGCAAGACCATTTATCTGCAAGACAAGAGCGTGCTGCCAGTTCACAATATTCCCGTTGTGCATTTAGGCATGGATCTGGCTCAGGATCTGGCAATTGATGGTTTGGCGAACGGCTTTTTAAAAGCTGCCAGCCTGATGGATTTGGATCCGCAAGCCCGCCTAGCTGTGGCCTTCACTTGGGCCGGCGATCCGGAATATTCACGCCTGCTCATAATGGCCAAAGCCATTATGAAAGCCTTTGCGCCGCAAGGCACACGCGATGAAATGCTGGTACTGATGATTGATGGCGATGTGGGTCGCACATTAGGCCGCATTCTCGATCTTGAATTGCATTTGCAGGCTAAACTCGTCTCGATTGATGGCATGCAATTGCAAGAGCTCGATTATGTCGATATCGGCGAATATATTGATCCCCCCGGCGTGGTGCCGGTGGTGATCAAATCGCTGTTGTTCTCATAAGCAGGATTAGCAATTCAGCCAATCTCAATATCAAGACCCAGATCGAGCACGGGCGCTGAATGTGTGATCGATCCTGATGACAGCAGATCTACACCTGCTTCTGCATAGGCTTTGATATTATCAAGACGTATGCCGCCAGAGGCCTCTGTCTTCATGCGTCCGGCAATGCGCTTCACGCATGCGCTCATTTGATCGGGCGTCATATTATCGAGCAAGACCACATCAGCACCTTCAGCCAGAACTTCATCGAGCTGATCAATATGATCAATTTCGATTTCAATCTTCACCAAATGGCCAACGGCAGCTTTGGCGGCGCGCAAAGCGGCGGTAATACTGCCGCAGACGGCAATATGATTGTCCTTGATCAGCACCGCATCATCAAGGCCAAAGCGATGATTCATGCCGCCACCACATCGCACAGCATATTTCTCTAAAGCGCGCAGGCCAGGAATTGTCTTGCGGGTGCAGCAGACCTTAGCCTTGGTATGGGCGATTAATTCGACATGTCGCGCCGTTAAAGTCGCAATACCCGATAAATGGGTGACAAAATTCAGCGCCACACGCTCGGCTGTGAGAATGGATCGCGCCTCTCCCGAGATGCGCGCCACGGCTGTGCCCGCGGCCACCTTGCTGCCGTCGGCGTGCAAAGTTTCGAAGGTCACATGCGGATCAATCTGGCGGAATGTTTCTTGTGCAACCGGCAGGCCGGCAATCGTGCCATCTTTGCGCGTCGCTAACACAGCTAAAGCACGTGTGCCTGCAGGAATGGTCGACAGGGTTGTGATATCACCCGCACGTCCCAAATCTTCCTCAAGGGCCGCGCGGACCAATTTGTCAAAGATCAGAGGCGTCAGGCTGGGAATGGACATGATCAATCCTGCAAGCAAGAGAATAGCAAAAGCAGAGATTGTCGGAAGGGGGAAATAGGAACAGGCCGCATCCCTCAACCTGCAACCAAGGCTGAGCTTGAGGGTTTAGGCAAGACAAGGCATTTGTGCAAGTCTACGCGAAAGCAAACCAATCAAAGAAGGTGGGGAGGGTCAGAAAAAGCGGCGTTCTTATTCAGGCACGGGCTCCGGCAATTGCCAGAACCAGCAGTGCCATAGAGGCCAGCACAAGTTTAATTGCTGTCATTATGGGATCCTCCTCTTTCAGGCTCTATGGCCCATTCAGTATCAAAAGCTTAACCCAGAAGAAGAGGGGCCGCAAGGGATCTCGCATCTGTATTTGCGCCTTAAAGTCAAGCTAGACAGAGGCTTAGCAGTTCATCTATGATTATGTAAAAATCACGGCGTGCTTGCAGACATATGCGCTTGGAGGTGCTTTATCCTCCGTTCAGACGCATATACATTGTTACAACTTGTCATGGCTAAATGAGGATTGGGGTTAGGGGATCAAAATGAAATTGCTTGCAACCAGAAAAGCCTCTCTCCCAACCCTTTTTGCTTTTGCCTTGGTCGCCCATTCCGGCTGGAGCCTCGAGGCGCTTGCCGCCAACAAGACCGATTATGATGGCAAATGGATCGCTGAGATTAATTGCGCCAGAAATGTTGTAAATGATGCTGAAAAATTCTCCTTTAAAATTCGCTTGAATGTTAAAAATGGCAGTGTGGATGCCAAGCGCAGCGTCAAGGATCAAAACGAGGTGACGAACGAGACATGGTCCGGCACTTTGACATCTGACTCAGTCCGTATTTCGGCAGCTGCTACACGCGGTAAAGCGCATTGGAATTATAGTTTCAATGGCAAAATGCTCGATCGCGAAACAGCCTCTCTGCCTGGTCAATTGACGGATCAGAACAACAAGAAATTACGTGATTGTTCAATAGTGCTTGATCTTGATGAGCCCGCCGCAGGCCAGCAAAAAACTGCGCGCGTGCCGACTGAGGTCGAAGTGAAAAAAGATCAGTCAGCTGCTCCAGCCAATGCTCAGCCCAGGCCGCCAACAGCTGCAGCCAATATACCAGTCCAGCCCCAAGCACAGCCCCAAGCACAGCCGCCAGTT
>OMIJ01000117.1 GCA_900299065.1 Hyphomicrobiales bacterium | reverse complement strand
TGCAATACAGAAAAAAGCACCCGCCATTTCTGCTAAGAGCCGTGTACCCACGCGGCTTTCTTCAGTTGCCATGGCGGTGCGTCTGCTCAAAAGCTTTTCGGAAGGTGAAGCGGAAATTGGCGTGACCAATCTCTCGAGACGCCTCAACATAGCAAAGAGCACAGTCTATCGCCTCGCCTCGACTTTGGTTGCCGAAGGAATGCTCGAGCAAAATCGCGAGAATGAGAAATATCGCCTTGGTACAGCGCTTTTTGGCCTTGGCGCTTTGGTGCGCCAGCGCATGAATGTCTCGACTGAAGCGCGACCCTTTTTGTTTGATTTACGCGAAGCAACCAATGAGACCGTGCATCTGGCCATTCTTGATCGCACCGAAATTATGTATGTACTCAATCTTGAAAGCAATCAGGCGATCCGCATGCGCGCAGATTTAGGCACCCGCAAGCCCGCCTTTTGCCCCGCCGAGGGCCGCGCCATTCTGGCCTTCCAGAACGATAGTTTTGTTGAGGAAGTGCTTGCACTTGGCCTTGAGCCGCGCACGATCAAGACCAATACCAATCCAGCCTATATTCGCGAACAAATCGCCCTTGCACATAAAACAGGTTTTGCCCGCGAGGATGAACAATGCGAATTGGGCATGCGCTCAATTGCGGCACCAATCCGCGATGAAAGCGGACGTGTGATTGCTGCTGTGGGACTTGCTGGTCCGCAGCAACGCTTGAGCGATTCGGTTTTAGAGTCCTTTGTGCCGATGCTGATCAATTCAGCGCATATTATATCTGCTCGCCTTGGCTACAAAACATCCGCACACGATTAAAAGCAAACGAGTAAATTATGGCAAAGATAACAATACCTGCTGTCAATCTTGCATTTGACTGCGCTGATGATGACACGATCATGCGCGCAGCTGTGCGCAATGGCCTTGGCTTTCCCTATGAGTGCAATGTAGGCTCTTGTGGCAATTGCAAATTTGAATTGCTCGGAGGCGAGATTGAACATTTGCGCCAAAATCCGCCGGGCTGGAGCGAGCGCGATTTGCAACGCAAGCGCTATCTGGGATGCCAGGCCAAACCATTGAGCGATTGCTCGATCAAACTCAATCTGCGCGATCATTACAAAAGCCATATTCTGCCAAGCAAAGTCAGCGGCAAATTGATCGGCCTCGAAGATCTCACCCATGATATTCGCGAATTTCGGTTTGAACTTGACAAACCGGTGAAGTTTTTGCCTGGCCAATATGCTTTGCTCTCCGTGCCAAAGGTGGAAGGGGCACGCGCTTATTCCATGGGCAATATTACACAAGACGGCCGCGAATGGCATTTTCAGATCAAACGCGTGCCTAATGGCGTGGCAACAAGCGCTTTGTTTGATCATCTCGCCATTGGCGATGTGATCGGGCTCGATGGGCCTTATGGCATGGCCTATCTACGTGAAGAAGCGCCGCGTGATCTGTTGCTGATTGCAGGCGGATCAGGCCTCTCACCCATGATCTCGCTGACAAGAGGCGTTGCAGCAAGCGAAAAACTGCACAGCCGAAACGTGCATTTCTTTTATGGCGGACGGGCTGCGCGCGATATGTGCGCAGATAAAGTGCTGGGCTCATTGCCGGAATTTGGTAAACGGATTCATTATTATCCCGCTATTTCCATGCCTGAGACCGAAGGCCCGCAATGGACTGGGCGCACAGGCTTTATTCACGATTATGTCAAAGAGACCTTTGGCGAGAAAATCCGCGAGATGGAAATTTATTTCGCTGGCCCTCCTGCTATGGCAGAGGCGATTACACGCATGATCGTGGAATATAAAGTGCCGACGACCCAGGTTCACTTCGATCAATTCTATTGATCCTTTTTGCAAGGCGCATCTCATGTCGAAACTCAAGCTTACCCTTGCCTGCTGGAATTATGATCGCACGCGCGCGCTACAAGATGGCAGCGTGACGCCTGATGGCATTGATCTGAACTATCTTGATTTACCTGTGGAAGAGACATTCTTTCGCATGGTGCGTCATCGGGAATTTGATGTCGCAGAAATGTCCCTCTCCTCCTATACGGTCTCGCTGTTCAAAGATCCGCGCCCGTTTGTTGCTATTCCGATTTTTCCGTCCCGCTTCTTTCGTCATTCCTGCATTTATCTGAGCGCAAAGGCAGGGATTAAAACAGCCAAAGATCTTATTGGCCGCAAGATTGGCGTGCCTGAATATCAGATGACTGCTCCTGTCTGGATCAGGGGTATTTTGTCAGATCATTATGGTGTGCCGGTTGATAGCGTGAGCTATTGGACAGGCGGCGAAGAAGAGCCGGGTCGGCCAGAAAAGCAAAAGCTCAATCTGCCACCCAATATTAAAGTCAATTCCATTCCTGAAGATCGCACCCTGGCGCAAATGCTTCGTGATGGAGAGATTGATGCCTTTTATACAGCGCGCAAGCCTTCAAGCTTTGATGGCAAGCAGGTGACGCGACTTTTCGAGAATTTTGTCGAGGTTGAGAAAGCCTATTATCAGCAAACCGGCATGTTCCCTATCATGCATACAGTTGCCATTAAGCGCGAGGTCTATGAGGCTAATCGCTGGATTGCACAATCCTTCTATAAAGCCTTCACTGAAGCGCAGAAGAAAACCTATGAAGACCTCAAGGAGACGGCAGCGCTCAAAGGCATGTTGCCTTGGTTTAATGCCCATGTCGAAGAAGCGTTAGATCTGATGGGACCTGATTTCTGGGCCTATGGTTTCGAGCCAAATTACAAAACGCTGGAAACCTTCCTGCGCTATCATCATGAACAGGGCCTCTCGCCCCGTCTATTGAAGCCAGAAGAGCTGTTCGCACCCGAGGCTATGGAAGCGTTCAAGATCTGAACTGAGCGCTTAATAATGCTGATGTCCCTGCGCATCATCATGATCATGACCATGATCGGGAGTGATGGATTCAGGTTCGGCATAGCCATGCATGAGCGCTTCCATCACTTTGCGTAAAGGATCGTCCTGCGGGGAGGCATGGGCAGCCATAAAGCCTGCCAATCTTGCAAAGACCAAAGGCAAAAGCGCCAGTATGCGATAATGGTCATTGGGATTTTGCGCCTGCATGTCTTTAAGAGCACGCGAGAGCGCATCGGTGAATAATTTATCCAAACTGGCAAAGACCGCATCCGGTTGCTTTTTGGGATGACGTTCGGCTTCAGCCAGAACAGAGCGCACATTGAGGATGAACCGATTGCACATTAGCTCTTCGAGAGAACTCGGGCCGCCTTCTTCTTCAAGATCACCGCACATGCATCACCTATAGATCAAAAGAAAACGCGCCCGGAGATAGCCGGGCGCGCTAAAATGCCACAACAAAGCGAGGCTCAGAAGCCCTCGGCGCGCTCGAGCTGTTCGAACCAATCAAAGCCCATCGGCTTGACGATACGGCTGTTGATTACAATGATCCGTGCTTCATTATTGGGATCAGAGTTGAAATGTTTATGCGCGCAATAGGGCGGAATGTAGACGAAATCGCCTTGGGTCCATTCAAACTTTTGCGGCTCGGTCTCCCATTCGAATTCCATCACATCATGACAATCGAATTTGACGTCCCAATGCAGATCATAGCCTGAGCCCTCGACCACATAGAAGACTTCTTCAGACAAATGACGATGCTTGCCCGATGCACCGCCGGGAGGCAGGAATTGCATGTAAATATCCAAGCAGCATTCCTTGGTATTCATGCGCTCATTGATGATGTGCTTGATCAGACCATCGGGTGAACGCTCAAGCGGCATTTCAGAGGATTTCACCACATTCATGCGCGCATCATATTCCTTGCGAAATTCCTGCGAGGCCTTCACCGCCTCTGCATAAAAATCGACATATTGGGTTTGCGCGTGGGCTCGCAATTTCTCGCGGGGATCGATGATTCCCATGTTGAACTCCAAAGGCTTGAATCTGATTGGAGGCTTGATAGCACAAGCCTCATGCCCTTGCCTATCCCATTCGAACTCATTTCACGCCTGCGCTTGAGATATTGGCCTCAAGCGGAAACGGCCGGCTTTGGCGGTAGGGTTTCAAGCTCGGTCTTATAGGCCTCTTCCATGCGGGTCGTGAGGCCATGTTTGGCCAAAGCATCGGCAAACATTTTGCGCTGATATTCGGTCTCATCAGCATAATCGATCTGATTGCCACCCAGCCGACGGCTAATCCAGGACAGGGGAACGCCCTGCGCATTACGCGGCGAGGAATGTTTGAAGGCGAGGTAACGGGCCGGTGTCGGGCCTGTATTGAAGTGCTGATGGAAGAAGGCATTGGGCGGCACAATTAATGTACCCGGTTGCCAGTCATAGCGCTTTGGCTCATCGCCCTCCGGCCACATCAGCGAATAGCCCTCGCCACTGAGCAGAATCACATGGGCGCCGGGACCATGGGCATGGGCCTTTTTATAAGTGCCAACGGGGAATTGCGAAATATGGCTGGCCATGGAGCCTTTAGCCATATTGAAGCGGATATGACCGCCCCCTGCCCCGCGCTCCTTGGCAGTGATCAAGGGCAGATTGACGGCATCGGGAACGAAATTCGTGGTGAGCAAAAAGCCCTTTTGCTCGCCCTTGCCGGAAAAATAATCGGGCTCGCCATTAAAGCGGTTTTTGAAATCATAAGATGTGCCAAAGACAAAATCGGGATCATCATAGAGATTCAAAACCCAGGGGAGGAAGGTGACGCCAACATAACGCGCCGTCTCCTGACCCGAACCATTATAATGCTGATACCAAGTGTTAAGCGGAATAGCGAAAATAGCGCCCGCCTTCCATTCAAAGGTCATGCGCTGGCCAGCCTCATTCCAGATTGTGGTGGAACCGCGCCCATCGAGCACATAGACCATTTCTTCGTATAATTGGCGCTGTGGGGCCAATTTGCCGCCCTTGGGAATTTCACACACATAGCAATCATTAGACGTGCGCGAGGCATCATGATTGATGAACACACCGCGCCCACCGCGCCGCGCCCAGGGCTTGAGTTCAACAGTGCGCAAATTAGGAACATATTGCGCGCTGATAATATCCAGACCCTCGCCAGCAACCCAGCGTCCATAGGGTGTGTTCTTCTCGGTCTCGAATTTCTTGGCTAATTCGTCCGAAACGATTGCTGTCTTGGCCATAGGCCCTCCAGATCGGTTAAAACGCTTGCGCGCTATGGAATGACTTACGCAATAACGCGCTTGGGTGGCAGGGTGGGAAGCTCTGCCTGATAGAATTCATCCATCTTTGGCTGCATCCCATGACGCGCCAGAGCCTCGGAGAACAAGCGGCGCACCAGTTCGGATTCATCAGCGTAATCGATCTGATTGCCGCCCAGCCGACGACTGATCCAAGCCAATGGCACGCCCTGCTCATTGCGCACGCCCGGATGTTTGAAGGCAAGATAACGCGCTGGTGTTGGCCCCGTGTTGAAATGCTGATGGAAGACATTATTGGGAGGCACTATCATTGTGCCAATCTCCCAATCATAGCGCTTGGGCTCTTCTCCCTCCGCCCACATCAGTGAATAGCCTTCACCGGAAAGAATGATCACATGCGCGCCGGGATCATGCGCATGAGCCTTTTTATAAGTGCCAATAGGGAATTGAGAGATATGGCTGGCAATCGAGCCGCGCGCCATATTAAAGCGAATATGCCCACCGCCAGCACCACGCTCTTTGGCCTCGATGAGCGGGAGATTGACGGCGTCAGGTACGAAATTGGTGGTGAGCATAAAGCCCTTTTGTTCGCCCTTGGAGCTGAAGAAGTCAGGCTCGCCGGAAAAGCGCTTTTTGAAATCGAAATCCAAACCAAAGAGGAAATCAAGATCATCATAAAGATTGAGTACGGAGGGACAATTGGTCACAGAGACAAAGCGCGCTGGCTCTTGTCCCGAACCATTGAAATGCTGGTGATGACAATTGAGCGGAATGGCGAAAATGGCGCCGGCCTTCCACTCAAAGGTGATGCGCTTGCCATCCTTTGTCCAGACAGTGGTTGAACCACGTCCGCTGAGTACCAGAATCATTTCTTCAAACATCTGGCGTTGCGGGTTTAAGCTTTTGCCCGGCGGGATCTCACACACATAGCAATCATTTGTGACCTGTGAGGCCTCGTGATTGATGAAGACGCCCGAGCCGCCGCGCCGCGCCCAGGGTTTGAGATCAACCGTTTTGAGATTGCGCACATAATGTGCGCTGATGATGTCGAGCCCCTCATCACGAACATAACGCATATAGGGCGTGATTTTTTCGACTTCGAATTTCTTTGCGAGATCTTCTGATACGAGAGGGGCCTTAGCCATTCACTACACTCCGAATGTCATTGCCTCGCCCTATCGGGCGCGGGAGGCAAAAATTTCTTTATAGATTTTGGACCATTTGTCCTTTTCATCCAGCATTTGCGAGGCATTGCTGAAGACAACGCGCATGTCAGCGGGCAATTCACTCACCTTGCGATTAGTGGGTGTGAACTCACGATCAAACATGATTTTTTGTCCCTCTGGTCCCAGAAGGAAATCGAAGAACAGGGTTGCCGCATGCGGATGAGGAGCTTTGCGCGCAACGCCAACACCATTGACGCGCGCGACTGCAGGCTGGAGACCCAAAAATTCAATCGGCGCACCACCCGCCTTCAATTGCTGTGCTTTATAATTGTAAACCGTCAAAGCAATCGGCACTTCGCCCGATGCCACAAGATTGACAAGCAAAGTGTGGCCCTTGCGAATTGAAATGCCATTGCTGCCAACAATATCGCGGAAAAGCTTCACACCTTTTTCTTCGCCCATTTCAGTGGCGATGGTGGCGAGCCAATCTTCATCTTCTGCCTCAATCCCAAGTTTACCTTTATATTTCGTATCAATTAAATCCTGATAGGTTTTGGGCACATCCGCTTTCTTGATCAGATTGGTATTATAGACACCGGCGATAATATTGAGCCGTGTGCCCATCCAATCACCATGCGAGATGACGGCCTGGGGAGTCAGATCTGCGATCACAGGCGATTTAATGGGCTGCAGCAATTGCTCGCGATGCAGGGATTCCATTTCGCGACCGCCAAGTTCAAACAGATCAACTTCATAACGTCCGGCGCGATATTCAACAATGACGCGCTGGCGCACATCTTCAGCGCTGCCACGCCAGACATTGACCTTGACGCCGAATTTTTTCTCAAAAGCATCGGTGAGGATTTTGAGATCCTCAATCTGCAATGAGGTGTAGATGGTAAATGTTCCCTCCTTGCGCGCTCCTGCAGCAAGACGATCGGTGCGATCCGGGCCAGAGAAAACGGCGACATCCTGAATGGTCTGCGCCTTTGATGCGGGCGAGACAAGAAAAAGTCCAGAGGCGGCAAGCAAGGCAGTGCAGACAGACTTGAAAGTTCTGTTCATCATTTCCTCCATTTTTCTATGAATGATCGGAGCGCCAGGCGCTCCGATCAAAAGTTTGATCACGCCACTTTGGGGGGCAGAGTTTCAAGCTCTGTTTTGTAGGCCTCTTCCATTTTGGGGGCCAATCCATGTTTGCCAAGCTCTTCGGCAAACAGGGAACGCACAATCGGCTTCTCATCGGCATAATCGATCTGATCGCCACCAATGCGGCGGCTGATCCAGGCTTTTGGTACGCCCTGCGCATTGCGGATCGACACAACTTCATGCTTGAAGGCGAGATAGCGCGCTGGTGCTGTGCCGGTGTTGAAGTGCTGATGGAACCACATATTGAGCGGCACGATCAAAGTTCCCACTTCCCAATCATAACGCTTGGGCTCTTCGCCCTCTGGCCACATGAGCGAATAACCTTCGCCAGACAGAATGATCACATAAGCGCCGGGGCCATGGGCATGGCCTTTCTTATAGGTACCAACCGGGAATTGCGAGATATGGCTGTTCATCGAGCCCTTGGCCATATTGAAGCGAATATGACCGCCGCCCGCGCCGCGCTCCTTGGCGCTGATCAATGGCAGATTAACGGCATCGGGGACGAAATTGGTCTCAAGCAAAAAGCCCTTTTGCTCGGTCTTGGCAGCAAAATAATCCGGCTCGCCGGAGAAGCGACTCTTGAAATCATGCTTGGTGTTGAAGACGAAATCGAGATCTTCATACAAATTGACGACCGGAGGCGCATTGGTCACGCCAATATAACGGGCCGACTCACGTCCCGAGCCATTGAAGTGCTGATGAAGGGTATTGATCGGAATCGCAAAGAGCGAGCCAGGGCCCCATTCGAAGGTGATGCGCTTGCCTTCATCATTCCAGACCGTGGTTGAACCACGACCATCGAGAATGAGAATCATTTCTTCATAGAGCTGACGATGGGGCGCCAGATGCTTGCCTGGCGGAATCTCCATCACATAGCTGTCATTGGACGTGCGCGATGCATCGTGATTGACAAAAACAGCATTACCGCCACGCCGGGCCCAGGGCTTGAGTTCAACAGTGCGCAGATTTCGCACATAAAGGGCCGGAATGATTTCAAGCCCCTCATCACGCACCCAGCGTGTGTAAGGCGTCTCCTTTTCGGTCTCAAACTTTTTTGCCAATTCATTCGATACAATCGCGTCCTTCGCCATTCGGTACTCCTGTTGCCATTCAAATTGCGAGCGCCGAACCCTCAGGCTGCGGCACTCACGCTTGCATCATCTTCAATCGCCACGCATTTGGCCGGGTTCAGCCGGATGTGGATACGGTCGCCAACGGGTGTGCGCAAGGAGGGATGCGCTCTAGATCTAAGAATGTAATCGCCGACCTTGATCTCAAAATCAACGAAATCGCCAAGGAAGACCTTTTGATCCACAATCCCATTGCAATGATTATATCCATCGCTAAGGGTTGGGTCTGTTTCCAGCAATTCGACATCTTCAGGGCGTATGGAAATAGCTGCCTTGCCACCCTGCTTAAGAGAGCCATCGCTCTCGACGAGCAATTGGCCGATTGAGGAATCGACGCGCCAACGCTTGGCTGTCTCATCATAGCCGCGCACAGAGCCTTCGATGAAATTGGTCGTGCCGATGAAGTCAGCGACAAATTTAGTCTTGGGGCGCTCGTAAATGGTGCGCGGCGGTCCAATTTGCACAACGCGCCCTTCATTCATAACGGCGATTTCATGCGAAAGAGCGAGTGCTTCGCCCTGATCATGCGTCACGTAAATGGTGGTCAGACCCAATTCACGCTGAATGCGCTTGAGCTCAAAGCGCATGCGGTCGCGCAATTTGGCATCGAGATTGGACAAGGGCTCATCAAGCAGCAGCAGTTCCGGCTCCATCACCAGAGCTCTGGCCATAGCCAGACGCAGTTGCTGGCCGCCAGACAATTTTGTTGCCTCGCGCTCGGCCAGATGATCAAGCGCGACAGCGCTCAACACATCCATGACCTTGTCACGAATCTGCTGGCGACTGGGACGGTTCTTGCGCACTTCGAGAGGGAAAGCGGCATTGGCAAACACAGTCATATGCGGCCAAATGGCGTAGGACTGGAAGACCATGCCAAAATTGCGCCGGTTCGGTGGCACGAAAATGCCGCGCGAAGAGGAATAGACCACAGTGCCATTGACCTCGA
>OMIJ01000116.1 GCA_900299065.1 Hyphomicrobiales bacterium | reverse complement strand
TTACTGCGCTCATCGAGGCATCGGCTGATTCCGATTATGAGGCCAAGGAAAAACTTGCCGATGCTGAAGGCAAACTTGCGGATGCCGAACGCAATCTGGTGGAAGCGCAGGCGGCCATTTCTGATCTGAACACCCGCCGGGCGACTTTTGAAGCCGCGATCAGAGACGAAACGCAAAGAGTGCAGCGTTACGAGGCTGAACTTGCCTCTGTTGCTCAGGAGCTCTCCGATATCAAAGCTCAGGCAACGAGCGATGAAGAAATGGCCGAGCTGGCTCAATCGGCACAAGAGGCGCAATCTTCCGTCGAAGAGGCCGAGTTCAATACACTCGCCGCTGAAGAGGCACATGCGCAAGCCAGAGAGCAAGAATCTGCTCTGCGTCAGCCTTTGGCTGATGCTGAAAAACTCGCCAATCGTCTCGATACAGAAGTGCGGACCCTGACCAATCTTCTGGCCTATGCAGCAAGCGACCTCTGGCCGCCCGTTGTTGAACAAATCACAGTCACCAAAGGCTATGAAGCTGCTTTGGGCGCTGCTTTGGGCGATGATCTCGATGCTTCGACCAATCCATCTGCGCCCGCGCATTGGCTACAGACCGGCGATGTTGCTGATGATCCAGCTTTGCCCTCTGGTATTGAGCCTTTGTCAACGCTCGTCAAAGCGCCAGCGCCCTTGGCGCGTCGCCTGGCACAGATTGGCCTTGTCATTCGCAGCGAAGGCGCCAATCTCCAAAAATTACTGAAGCCTGGTCAGCGTCTTGTCTCGAAAGAGGGCGATCTGTGGCGCTGGGATGGTTTTACCTCTGCGGCAGAAGCCCCCACGCCAGCAGCAAAGCGCCTGGCGGAGAAGAACCGTTTGGTTGATCTGCGTCAGGAATCCGAGCGCGCCAGATTGAGCGCAGAGGAAGTCAGACAGCGTGCCGAGCAAGCACAAGCTGCATTGGCTGCCGCAGCAAGCGCGGAAACAGACGCACGCAATTTTCTGCGCGGTGTGCAACGTCAGGCCCAGGAAATTCGTGATCGGGCTGCTGATGCCGAGCGTCGTCGCTCGCAAATCTCAGCGCGTGTGTCAGCTTTGGTTGAAGCGCAGTCACGCTTGACTCAATCTTGCGATGAATCGCGTCAAAAGCTGGTCGAGACAGAAGAGGCGATGGCCTCACTCTCCGCTCCTCAGCAATTGATCAATCGCCTTGAGCGCATGCGCGCCAATACGGCACAATGCCGTGCCGATGCAGCTGAGGCACGCGCCGCCGTGCAGGGTCTGGTGCGTGATCAAGAGCAGCGTCAGCGTCGTCGCGAGGCGATTATTGCCGAGCGCGGCTCCTGGGATGAACGTCGTGCCCGCGCCCATCATCAGATCGAAGCCATTGAGACACGTGTTTCCGAGGCTCAAGAGGAGCGTGCCACTTTGGTGGATGCACCGGCCCTCTTCCTTGAAAAACGCCGCAGCCTGATGAATGAGGTTGAGCAGGCCGAAGTGGCCCGCAAACAAGCCTCGGATCGTCGCGCTGAAGCAGAAACAGCCTTAACGGAAAGTGATCGTGTGGCACGTCTGGCGCTTGATGCCATGTCCTCCGTGCGTGAAGATCGCGCGCGCATTGAATCTCGCGTCGAGGGTCTGAGCGCCCAGCGCGAGACCCTGATCAAAACCATTGTCACGGATTTGGAATGCGCACCTGAGGAAGTTGTGACTCTCGCAGGTCTCAAGCCCGGCGATGATCTGCCCGAGGCGGAAAAGATCGAGCGTCGTCTTGAATCCTTGAAGCAGGATCGCGAGCGCGTGGGTGCGGTCAATTTGCGCGCCGATGATGAATTGGTTGAGGTGGAAAAGAAGCGCGATGAACTCGTGCAGGAGCGCGACGATCTGACCGAGGCCATTCGTAAATTGCGTCTTGCCATTCAAAGTCTCAATCGTGAAGGGCGCGAGCGTCTTCTGGCGGCTTTCGAAGTCGTCAATGGCCATTTCAAGGAATTGTTCACCAGCCTGTTTGGTGGCGGTGCAGCCGAATTGCAATTGGTGGAATCGGATGATCCTCTAGAGGCAGGCCTCGAAATTCTCGCTCGTCCGCCGGGTAAAAAACCCTCTACCATGACTTTGCTTTCAGGCGGTGAGCAGGCTTTGACGGCAATGTCGCTGATCTTCGCAGTCTTCCTCACCAATCCCTCGCCCATTTGCGTGCTGGACGAAGTGGATGCGCCGCTCGATGATTCCAATGTCGAGAGATTCTGCGATTTGTTGGAAGAAATGCGCAAAAAGACCGATACGCGCTTTGTCACCATAACGCATAATCCCATCACAATGGCGCGCATGGATCGCTTGTTTGGCGTGACCATGGCCGAGCGTGGCGTCAGCCAATTGGTCAGTGTTGAATTGCGTGAAGCCGAAAGCTTCCTGGAGGCGGTCTGACACTGACAAGCGAGTTGGCATGGTCAGATCAACGCCTCCGTCAAAGACGAAGCAAATCTCCGTCAAACTTCTGCGCTGGTACGATCAGCACAGGCGCCATTTGCCCTGGCGCTCAGCGCCTGGAATCAAACCTGATCCCTATGCAGTCTGGCTGTCTGAAATCATGTTGCAGCAGACAACGGTGCAGGCCGTTAAGTCCTATTACACGGCTTTTTTAAACAAATGGCCGCGCATCCAAGATCTTGCCAATGCCCCGCTCGAGGATGTGCTCAAGGCATGGGCCGGTCTTGGTTATTATTCACGCGCGCGCAATCTGCACGCCTGCGCCCTTGTGGTTGCCAATGAGCATGCAGGCCAGTTTCCGCAAGATGAAATTGCGCTGCGCGCCTTGCCGGGCATTGGCCCCTATACGTCAGCAGCCATTGCGGCCATTGCCTTTGATCAACGCGCCATTGTCATTGATGGCAATGTGGAGCGCGTCATCTCGCGCTTGAATGCTATTCGCGAGCCTTTGCCAAAATCAAAACCAATCATTCGCTCATTTGCGCAAATCATCACACCGCACCAACGTGCAGGTGATTTTGCGCAAGCCATGATGGATCTTGGTGCGACTATTTGCACACCGCGTCGCCCGGCTTGCACCTTATGTCCCATTCATTCTGCTTGTGCTGCAGCGCTTTCTAACGAGGCTGAGAATTTTCCGCGCAAACTCGCCAAAGCCCAGCGTCCCTTGCGTCGAGGTGCTGCTTTTTTTGTAATGCGGCAATCCGGTCATGTGCTGGTACGCACACGCCCGCCCAAGGGCCTTCTGGGGGGCATGACAGAAATTCCCGGCACGCAATGGTCTGAAGATTTCACTCTTACCAATGCCAAAAAAGCAGCGCCACTCAAAGCACGGTGGCGGCAACTGAACGGTGAGGTTGAGCATGTCTTCACCCATTTTTCATTAAGCGTCACAGTCTTTGCTGCTGCAGTGCCGGACGATAGTGCTGCGCCCGAGGGGTGTCGTTGGGTTGCCAAATCCAAATTGGATAAAGAGGCCTTGCCCAGCATTATGCGCAAAATCATCGCGCATGCAGAAAGTTGGCAAGATTTGAGGTCAACAAAAGTGAAAAGCTGAAGGCTAGGGTGCAGCTTTACAAGTTGGATTAGTGATCTTCGTGAGGGCGCGTTGTCGTGCCTTGCGATTCACAGGCTTCAAGTGCACCCAAAGCAATCGTTCCGGACATAACCGCAATCGCCAGCAAGGCATTGCTGGAGCTCGTACCCAAACCACCCATAAAACCAAAACCCAATACGCCTGAGACGAGGGCCGTTGTTGCTGATGTGATCGCGCACAAAAACATTGGAACACTTAACTCTTGAGTACTGATCCCCAAGCCATTGTCTGGCTCTCAGGCTTTTATAAATCATCGCATACCACGGAATTATGACAAGTCCTTTAAACCTTTTATTAAGGTTAACGGGGGCTGGCGGTGTGGCCAAATAAAAAGCCCCGATCCGTTACGATCAGGGCCTCAGCTCGAGAGGAAGGGTCGCGGCTGCAGGATTATTCGGCGGCCAGTCTCAGATTGTCTCTGATCTGCGAGCGCAGCACATCAATGGGCTGGATGGTCTTGCCGACTGGATAATGCCAGAAAGTCCAGCCATTACAAGCAGGTAGGCCTTGGGCGAGGGCGCCGATCTTATGAATGGAGCCAATCACTTGGCCCAAAGCCAGCGAGCCATCCGCCCTGACTATGGCTTTATAGCGCTGTTTTTCATCGCTTAACACAGTGCCCGGTTGCATCAGCCCAGCTTCAATCAGCGCGGCAAAGGCAACGCGAGGCTCTGTTCGTTTGGAGGGGGCCTGAACAATGGTTTCGGCTGCCAGCGTTTCGACCCCGGCAATGCGCTTGCGGGCTTCGCGTGCATAGATCTCATCGCGTTCCAACCCGATGAAGGAACGGCCAAGCTTTTTGGCCACAGCGCCGGTCGTCCCCGTTCCAAAGAAAGGATCAAGAACGACATCGCCGGGTTTGGAGGCAGACAGGATCACGCGGGAAAGCAAAGCTTCGGGCTTTTGCGTGGGGTGCGTTTTGCGTCCCGCCGCATCTTTCAGCCTTTCATTGCCGGTGCAGATCGGCAGATACCAATCGCTGCGTACCTGACAATCTTCATTGCCCGCCTTCAGCGCTTCATAATTAAATGTATAGCCCTTGGCCTCAGCACTTCGGCTGGCCCAGATCATGGTTTCATGCGCATTGGTAAAGCGCCGCCCACGAAAATTCGGCATGGGATTGGACTTGCGCCAGATAATGTCATTCAAGATCCAGAAGCCCAGATCCTGCATGATTGCGCCTACGCGAAAGATATTGTGATAAGAGCCGATCACAAAGATCGTCGCATCTTTCTTCATCAAACGCCGTGCGGCCATCAGCCAGTCGCGCGTGAATCTATCATAATCAGCAAAGCTGTCGAATTTGTCCCACTCATCATCCACCGCATCGACCATGCTTTGATCGGGGCGAGACAGAGATTGTTCCAATTGCAGATTATAGGGTGGATCAGCAAAGATTAGATCGATTGATGCCTCTGGCAGTCTGTTCAAGCCTGCTATGCAATCGCCAATCAAAATTTCATTCAGCGGCAAAACTGATTTTGCAGCCTGACGAGGGACGGTCAAAGACCCAGTACGCGTGACCTTTATCTGGGACTTCGAGCCGGCCACCCCGGCACGTGCAATACGCATGAAACACACACCGGTTACGCTACTCACGATCGAGACAATGCCTGTCTCGGGTAAAAGCGGCGTGTACGAGCAACACTTTGTGCTGTCCCCTTTTTAGACGTATTGGTTAAAGAGAGTGGCCGGGCCAGAAGCAGTTTTTGTCATACTTTCATGGCTTTAGAAGTTCGCTTTGCCTTAATGCCATTTACCTTGGCAAGGCAAGATTCTTGATTGGGGCAAAAGTCAGGCGATGAAAAGCTCCCGGCCCATGTAAAATGAGCGCTTGGCGATGCGCCAGCGTGCCATATCCAGCATGCTGAGCGAATCCATATTGCGGCTCGGCCTCTGACAAGCGTTGCATCAAGCGATCGCGGGTGACTTTGGCAATGATTGATGCCGCTGCAATCGAGAGGCTATGCGCATCGCCTTTCACCAAAGTAGTGCCGGGACATGGCAAATTCTTGGGCAGATCATTGCCGTCGATCAGCGCATGGGCGGGAATCATCGCCAGGCCAAAGAGCGCGCGCCGCATGACCAGATGAGTTGCTTGCCGGATATTGACGCGATCAATCTCATGAGCGGGGGACAGGCCTATGCCAATGGAGAGGGCCTTACTGAATATTTGCTTATAAGCAAATTCGCGCGCGCGCGCCGTGAGTTTTTTTGAATCATCCAATCCATCAGGCAAATTGTCCGGATCAAGGATGACAGCAGAAGCGACAACCGGACCAGCCAGAGGGCCGCGTCCGGCTTCATCAACGCCTGCAACAGGCCAGGCGCCTTGCTTGCGCAATTTGTGTTCATGCTTGAAATGCGGGGCCATGATCTTGTGCCAGCTGAGGCCAGCAAGCTAACTATCCTCACACAAGATGGCAAGCGCAAGAGAGCAAGGCAATCATGGGACTTGCTAATCGCATAGCTATCAAAAAAGAGTAAGTTGCAGGCTTTGAGGTTTGCTTGCGCGCAGCGGCGGCGTGAACAAATCCGTGCGCAATTTTGTTTTACCAAGATTAAAGCCCAAGCGATTGCAGGCGACTTCAAAACGCCGTCCCGACATCCAAGCATAGGGACCCGTACCCGTCATGCGCTTGCCCCAGCTTGCATCATAGGTCTTGCCACCGCGCGTTGATTTGACCAGTGACATCACATGCCGGAATTTGTCGGGATAATGCGCCAAAAGCCATTGGCCGAATAAATCCTCTACCTCCAGCGGGAGACGCAGCATCACATAGCCTGCTTCTCTTGCGCCCATTTCATAGGCACGCGTGAGAATGGCCTCAATCTCGGCATCATTGATCGAG
The DNA here is from genome assembly GCA_900299065.1 of Hyphomicrobiales bacterium. GTDB lineage: Bacteria > Pseudomonadota > Alphaproteobacteria > Rhizobiales > Beijerinckiaceae > Terripilifer. Next base: position 3,714 of record OMIJ01000116.1, on the reverse strand, counting down.
GGAATGATCGGCGCGACCATGACTGCAGTGGGAATACCAGCTTGCGAGAGTTGGCGCAGCGCATCCAATCGCCGCTCGGGCGTTGCTGCGCGCGGCTCCATTTTGCGAGCAAGCTGACGATCCAGCGAGGTTACAGATAAAGCGACTTTGGCGAGGCCTTTTTCAGCCATGCGCGAGAGAATGTCGATGTCGCGTGTGACCAAAGCTGATTTCGTCACAATGGCGACAGGATGATTGGTGCGCTCCAGAACCTTGAGTATCGAGCGCATGATCTCTTGCTCGCCCTCAATGGGCTGGTAGGGATCGGTGTTAGTACCAATCGCAATTGTCTTTGGCTGATAGGAGGGGGCAGATAATTCACGCTCCAGCAATTCGGCGGCACCTTGTTTGACAAACAGGCGCGATTCAAAATCAAGACCCGGCGAAAGGTCCATATAGGCATGGGTCGGACGGGCATAACAATAAACACACCCATGTTCGCAACCGCGATAGGGATTGATCGAGCGATCAAAGGAAATATCAGGCGAGTCATTGCGCGTGATGATTGATCTCGGTGTCTCAATGGTGATGTCAGTTCGAAATGCTTCCAGCTCGCCTAAGCTGTCCCAGCCATCATCCACAATGTCGCGAGTTTCAGGCTCAAAGCGCCCGGAGGGATTGGTTTGTGCTCCGCGCCCGCGCCAACGCTCTCCCAATCCCGCAGATAGGCCGTTATGCGCACCATAGAGGCTGCGTGAAGAGGCGGATTGGGATTTTGATAAAGTATTGGCTGGCAGGTCAGCGGGTCGTGATCCCCTAGCCGAAATAGGCAGGATGTCGGATTTAGTTCCATTGGCAACATTCAGCATGAAAATCTCCGATGGCGAGGCTATCAGACTCTAGAAGCAATACTAGAACAAATAGTGAACATTCTGAGTCGAGTCAAGACTTCGCCTTTTAATTAGGCTGTTCTGCTCAAGTCAGGCTTGCTAGAAACATGCATGCTTTCCGCTTTGGTTTATTGTCCTGCAACGCACGATCACAAACAGGTCACCTGCGAAGCCATTGTGCGAACCCTTGGCGCGCTAGTGCCTGCGATTGTTGAGGGCATTTTGCGCGATGTTGTGATTGTCGCTGTCAAAATCGATTCCGATCTTCAGCATATTGCAGACCATGCGGGCTGCGCCCTGATTGATGCCAATGCGCCGGATCATCTGTTCCAGCAGGGAATAAAAGCAATTCGTGGGCGGCACGTCTTTGTTTTGCGAGCCGGCTTAATTGCTGAATCTGGTTTTGCTGATGAATTGGCAGATTGTCTGGTTGATCGCATGGCCTCTGCGCTGATGCGGGAGCAGCCTCAATCCCTCATTGAGCGCCTGTTGCCCAATTTGGCCCCGGTGGGGGGTGTGTTGGTGAGTAAGGAAGCTTTGCTCTCACAGGCCAGCATGCTCAAAACGGGCACGTCTTTAGCGCCCTTCACAAGACTCGTGAATTCCAAAAAAGTTTTGCGGTCGCGTCTACGCCGGGCACAATGAGTGAAAGGGCCTTAGCTCTTGAGCTTGCCGCGTTTGAGATGTTCATCCAGCCGTGGCATGATTTCCACAAAATTGCAGGGTCGATAGCGATAATCTAATTGCTGCGCCAGAATGCCGTCCCAGGCATCTTTGCAAGCCCCCGGCGAGCCGGGCAATCCAAAGACAAAGGTTGTGCCTATAAGCCCGGCTGTCGCGCGAGATTGAATAGTTGACGTGCCAATTTTGGCAAAGCTGATCTGATGAAACACAATGGAAAAACCATCCATGCGTTTATCAAACAAAGGCTCCAGCGCATCAGGCGTTACATCGCGTCCGGTGAACCCTGTCCCGCCAGTCGTGATGATAATATCAACGCCGCTGTCATCGGCCCAGGCCTTCACCTGCGCTTGAATAAGGCTCACATCATCAGTCACTATGGCGCGTGCAGCCAGCTTATGTCCTGCCTCTTGCAGGCGTGCCACCAATGTGTCGCCTGAGCGATCATCCTTGCTCACCCGCGTATCCGAGATTGTCAGAACCGCAATATTGAGCGGGACAAAGGCGAGGCTTTCATCGATGCCGGGCATAAGAGGCCTATTTTGAAAATGTGTTGCATGAATTGATCTGGCCTTTTTCGAGCCCGATCTTCAACCATTGTGTGCGCTGGCTCGCCGAACCATGCGTGAAACTGTCAGGCACGATGCGCCGATTAGCTGCTTGCTGCAAGCGATCATCGCCAATGGCCTGCGCAGTTGCAACAGCTTTTTCGACATCGCCCTTTTCCAATATATTCCATTTCTGGTCAGCATTGGCGGCCCAAACGCCTGCCAGACAATCCGCCATTAATTCAAGTTTGACTGATAGCGCATTGGCCTGCGCCTGGCTTGTGGCTTGTTGCTGCGCTGCATGGACTTTTGACAAAATGCCCAGCTGATTTTCAATGTGATGACCCATCTCATGCGCGATGACATAAGCATAAGCAAAATCACCGCCGCCACCAAAGCGCCGTTTCATGTCATTGAAGAAGGAGGTATCGAGATAGATCTTGCGATCAGCCGGGCAATAGAAAGGCCCCATCGCTGATTGCGCTGTGCCACAGGCAGATTGCGTGGCTCCATCAAACATCACCAATTTAGGTGGCACAAATTTAATGCCCTTTTGTGCAGGCAGAATATCGCTCCACACATCTTCGTTTTCAGCCAGGACAGCGGCAACAAAACGCCCGATCTGATCACTGGGAGCGCCAGCCTGTGTCTGGGGGCGCGGTGTGGTCTGCACTTGCTGGCTCTGCGCTTGCGTGCGATGAGCAATCATCTCCGCGCCGCCAATCAGCAAGCGCGGATCAATGCCCAAAGCATAACCCAGAAGGCCCAGCACAATGATTGTGCCAAGGCCAAGGCCGCCGCCTCCACCAAAAGGCATGCTTATGCCAGAGCTGCCATCATCCTCATCGCCGCGTCTGTCCTCTATATTGTCTGAGGCGCGAAAATCTTCCCATTTCATGTCAAAATCTCAAATATGCGATGATCATCATCTGGCTTTGAGTCTAGCAGGCTTGATGCATGAAGGACAGATCATGCCGCAAGATCAATCCTGCAGAGATGAGTACGGATTTGGCCTAATCAAGGGCCGCTTCATCAAGCGCCTTGCGCAATTCGATCATGTCACGCCAGACCAGTTTTTTATGCGCGGGCTGGCGCAGCAAATAGCTGGGATGCAAAGTTACCAGCGCGCGCATGCGGCGCGGCCCCTGAGGGCCAGATCCAATAGAAAGATCCATCCATTTGCCGCGCGATTTCATAATTCCGTCTTTGATTTCAAGCAGGGATTGCGCCGCACTGGCGCCTAGACACACCACAAATTCTGGCCCGACAAGCTCAATCTGCCGATGCAGGAAGGGCAGGCAGATCGCCGCCTCTTGCGGCGTGGGGGTGCGATTGCCCGGCGGGCGCCAGGGCACGCTATTGACGATGAAGACCTGTGTGCGATCGAGCCCAATGGCGCCGAGAATTTTGTCCAGCAATTGTCCCGCCCGCCCCACAAAAGGCAGGCCGGTCTGGTCTTCTTCGGCACCCGGCGCCTCGCCCACCAGCATGATGCGTGCTTTGGGATTGCCATCGGCAAAGACGAGGCGGCTTGCCGTGCGTTTGAGTCCGCAGCCCTCAAAACTTTCCATCGCCAGCTGCAAAGCAGCCAAATCAGGCACAGCTGCGGCAAGCTG
>OMIJ01000115.1 GCA_900299065.1 Hyphomicrobiales bacterium | reverse complement strand
TGGTGCTGGTCAGGTGCTGGGGCTTGTCGGTGAATCCGGCTCTGGCAAGACGGTGACGGGTCTCTCTCTGATGGGCCTTGTTGATCCACCCGGGCGCATTGTGGCTGGTTCTATCAAGCTGGAGGGGCAAGAGCTTGTCGGTCTTTCCGAGGCGCAATGGCGCAAGATCCGCGGCAATCGCATTGCGATGATCTTTCAAGATCCGATGATGACGCTGAATCCCGTCCTGCGTATTGAAACGCAAATGATTGAGACGATAAAAGCGCATGAGCAGATTTCGGACGATGCTGCGCGCATGCTTTGCCGCGATGCTTTGGGCCGTGTTGGTATTCCTTCCCCCGATGAAAGGTTGTCCGCCTATCCGCATCAATTCTCCGGTGGTATGCGACAAAGAGTTGTGATTGCTATCACCCTTCTAATGCGCCCCAGCGTGATCATTGCCGATGAGCCAACCACTGCACTTGATGTCACGATACAGGCGCAAATCATTGCTGAAGTGCAAAAGCTTGCAGCTGAGACAGGCACAGCCATTGTCTGGGTCACACATGATCTAGCAGTTGTTTCCGGCCTGTCGGATCGACTTGCCGTGATGTATGCCGGCCGGATTATTGAAGAGGGCGTCACTGATGACGTGCTCGGCCGCCCGCATCATCCTTATACGCAGGGGCTTTTGCATTCGCTGCCGATCAATAATCAAAGAGGCAGACGTTTGAACCAGATTCCGGGCGCGACGCCTTCTTTATTGAACTTACCCCAAGGCTGCGCCTTTGCCCCACGTTGCACGGAGCGGCAGACAGATTGTGAGCGAGGGTCCATAGCGCAAACGCTTGATCGAGATGGAAGGCGTTGGGCCTGTCTTCACCCCGTCAATGGTGGAGCGCACTGACATGACTTTGCCATTGATTGCAGCTCATTCCATCTCGAAGACCTTCACACAAGCCCCAGACCTTGCCACTAAATTGGCGGGCCTTGTGGGAGCCGGGGCTGAGCCCAGTAAAGTTCATGCGCTGGATGATGTGTCACTCTCCATTGATGCAGGCGAAGTGCTCGGCCTTGTGGGCGAGTCAGGCTCGGGCAAATCCACTTTTGGGCGGATCATTGCAGACATATGGCAGCCAACAAAAGGCGAGTTGCATTTTGAAGGGCAAGATCGCAGAACACTCGATCCGCTTGCCAAGAGGCAGGCCGATCTTGCTGTGCAAATGGTCTTTCAGGATCCTATGTCCTCGCTTAATCCGCGCATGCGGGTGAATGATATTATTGGTGAGGCGCCGATCTATCATGGGCTTATTTCTGCACGTGAACAAACCGATTATGTCGGCCAATTGCTCGATAAGGTCGGGCTGGATCGCTCCTATGCCAATCGCTTCCCGCATCAATTTTCTGGCGGCCAAAGAGCTCGCATTGGCATTGCGCGCGCTTTGGCGGTCAAGCCCAGATTGATTGTGGCCGATGAAGCGATTGCTGCGCTGGATGTGTCCATTCAGGCGCAAGTGATCAATCTGTTCATGCAATTGCGGGAAGAGTTTGGTCTGGCCTATCTCTTCATTAGTCATGATTTAGGCGTGGTACGTCATTTGGCGCATCGCGTTGCTATTCTTTATCTGGGTCGTGTGGTTGAACTGGCCAAAGCAGATGAAGTGTTTGCTCGCCCCAATCATCCCTATACGCAGGCTCTATTGGCGAATATGCCGCGTGTTGAAAGCGGCAAACATAAATTTGCTGTGCTGGAGGGCGAAATTCCTAGCCCGCTGCATCCTCCCACGGGCTGTCATTTTCATCCACGCTGCCCGATGGCAAGCGAATTATGCCGACAGCAGGCGCCCAAACTTAAGTCGGTTGCACCCGGCCATATGTCGGCCTGTCATCTCAATGGATAATCAATTTGAGATCATTTTTTATTGAGCATGGTCTCGTAATCGCCGCCCATGACTTTTGAGACGGGATGTCCGGCTTCGACGGCAGCGGCCATATCATCACTCTTTTGCATAATGGCTTCAGCGCGCGTCAAAACGTCTTCAATTCTGGCTTGGGGAATGATCACACAGCCGCTGCGATCGGCGGCGACATAATCGCCGGGTTGAACCTCGCCATCGCCAAAGCTGATGGGGATTTGGAAATCGGCTTCGTGGATGCGGCCGCGCGCGGTACGCGCTGTTGTCGAGCGGGCATAGACGCAATAGCCAATGCGGTCAGATTCCTCGATATCGCGGGCAGGGCCATCAATAATGGTTCCGGCAATTTGGCGCTTGAGGGCCGCTCTGGAGAGAATGCCGCCCCAGCTGGCTGCATCGAGGCCGGTTTTTTGCTCGATTAGGATCACATCATCAGGGCCAGCAAGCTCAACTGCGCCAGTGCATAAATGGCGGGTAACCCCGGCGGGGGCCTGTCCGGCCATGAGTTTGACCGTAATAGCCCGCCCGGCAATGGGCTGGCCTGCGCTAACAGGCTTGATGCCGGTGACGGCGGGGGTCAGTCCCAAAGCATCCAGGGCGTCTGACAGGTCGCAAATATCGATTTTGCGCAGACGGGCGACAATTGGATCCAAAGACATGTGTTTCCTCGGTCAAGATAAGTTGAGAAGATATTCTCCTTCCGATACATCTTGTCTCAATAGCCTGCAATCATCAATCATCAGGCTCGCGCACATGGCTTCAGGATGACGGTCCGTAGATCGGCCCCATCTGCAGGGAGAGAGACATGGACACAGCCAGCGCCAAAGGGCGGGCCGTTTCAGCCGCTACAGGGGCTGAAGATGTGGTTCTGCGCTTTGAGAAGGTTTCTCGCCTTTTTGGAGCCTTTGCGGCTGTTCAATCACTTGATCTTGAGCTGCATCGCGGTGAGGTGCTCACTTTGCTGGGGCCTTCGGGATGCGGGAAGACAACCACATTGCGCATGGCCATTGGTCTTGAACGAGCGGATGCAGGACGCATTTCTTATGGCGCAGTCACCGTTGATAACCCCCAGTCGGGCGTGTTCATCGCGCCTGAGCAACGTCAGATGGGCATAGTGTTTCAATCCTATGCGATCTGGCCGCATATGAATGTGTTTGAGAATGTCGCCTTTCCTTTGCGTACACGTAAAACGGGGGAGCGAGAGATCCATGAAAAGGTCAAAGCTTTTCTCGATATTGTTGGGCTGGCCGGATTTGAAAATAGGTCTGGCATGCATTTATCGGGTGGGCAGCAGCAACGTGTGGCTGTGGCGCGCGGTCTGGTTGGCGCGCCCGATGTTTTGCTTATGGATGAACCTTTCAGCAATCTCGATGCCAAATTACGCGATCAGATGCGCGTGGAGCTTAAAGAGCTGCAAAGACGCCTTGGCACGTCCATCCTCTTTGTCACGCATGATCAGACTGAAGCTTTGGCCTTATCGGATCGGATTGCGGTGATGAAATCTGGTCAGGTTGAGCAGATTGGTGCACCCCTTGACCTCTACATGAATCCACAAACATCCTTTGTCCGCGATTTTCTGGGTCAGACCTTACAAATGAAGGCTGATATTCAATGCCTCAATGAAGATGGATCTGTGCAGGTGGTGCTGGCCAATGGCCAGATCTTGCTGGTGAGCGGACAAAATCACCTGATCACCAAGCGCAGTTCCGGCCCATGTCTGGTCACAATCCGTCCTGAAGAAATTGGCATAGGGGATAAGAGTTCATCGCAATCTCCCAATCATGTTTCAGCTCGAATCCGCACACTTTTATTTTTAGGTCAGCATTTCGAGGCCCTGGTGGATTTCGAGGGTGGCGATTCTTTTCTCATTCACTTGCCTCGCCTGTTTGGCTGGCAAGAGGGGCAGGCGCTTTCGATACATCTGCCGGCTGAATTTTTGCAGATCTGGGATCGGGATTAACCCATGATGCTGCAGAGTACCATTCAATCGCCACGACACGCTAACAGGATAACGGCCAAGGTTCTGTTGTCATTTCTACTGCTGGGATTGGTTGGGTTTTTGGTCGTCTATCCGCTTTATTCTCTGGTGTTGACGAGCTTTCAGATCAATGAATTTGGTCGAGATCCTCTTTGGGGATTGGCTCATTGGTTCAAAATTTTTGATCAGGCGCGCATTGGTCGCGCGATCAATAATACGATCACGCTGAGTCTCACGCGCCAGGTGATTTCGATAGTGCTTGGCGTGTTGATTGCCTGGCTGATTGCACGCTCCAACTTGCCTGGCCGCAAATGGATGGAAGTGGGCTTCTGGATTGCCTTGTTCATGCCAGCTTTACCTGTGACACTGGGCTGGGTGTTTTTGATTGCAGGTCGCTCAGGCCTTCTCAACAAAGCGTTATATGAATTACCCTTTGTGGATGGTCCCGTCTTCAATGCCTATTCCTGGTGGGGGATTGTCTGGGTTCATCTGATGACCTCGACGATTGCTGTCAAAATCTTTTTGCTCGTACCGGCTTTTCGTGCGCTGGACTCCTCGCTTGAGGAAGCGGCACGCGCAAGCGGAGCCACATTGCTGGGGACGGTGCGATCTATTGTCATGCCGATTATGATGCCGACCATTTTGGTCGTCGCTCTGATCGGATTTGTGCGCGCTATGCAGGCCTTTGAAGTCGAGCTCATCCTCGGCGCGCCGCGTAATATTGATGTTTATAGCACGATTATCTTTCGCTCGATGACGCAAGAGCCTCCGCAACATGGGCTCGCAAGTGCGCTGTCCATTCTGTTCTTTATTTCGATTGTTCCATTGGTCTTGCTGCAACAATGGTATAGCCGCAAACATCATTATGCCAGCCTATCTGGTAAGTTCCAAAATCGCATGCAAGATCTTGGCATTTGGCGTTGGCCGCTGAGTTTCATGATCTGGGCGCTCTTGTTAATGATGACGATTGTGCCTTTTGCCTGTCTTTTGCTGGCAACGTTCATGAAGCTCTTTGGTATGTTTGATATGGCCCAACCCTGGACCACAGATCATTGGGTCAATGCGCTCTCGCGCGGGGACTTGCCGCGGGCCTTATGGAATTCACTCAGGCTTGGCTTATTGTCAGCCTTTACTGGCATGATTGGTTTTACGACCATTGCCTATATAGCCACAAAGACTAAATTTGCGGGCGCACGAGCGCTGGATTTCTTGACTTGGATGCCTACCCTTATTCCTGGCTTGGTACTGAGTCTGGGTCTGTTGCAAATGTTTACGAGCGTTCAAATGTTCCGGCCCATTTACGGCACGATTGCCGTTTTAATTCTAGCGATCCTGATCAGCACAATGACTATTGGCACGCAAATGATCAGAGGCAGTTTGCTACAGCTCGGTCATGAGCTTGAGGAAGCGGGTTGGGCAGCGGGGGGATCACGCTATTATACATTCCGACGGGTCGTGCTTCCTTTGATTGCTCCCTCTGTCGCGGTGATTGGATTGGAAATTTTTGCAACAGCCAATTCAGCCGTTGGCATGATCGCTTTACTTGGGACGGGATCGACCCAACCGTTATCTATTTTGCAATTGGTCTTGTTAGATTCTGGCAAATTTGAAACGGCATCTGTTGTTGGCATTGTCATTATGGTGCTCACGGTATCGTCTGCCCTTTTGGCACGCACAATTTCAACGCGTGCTGGATTAGGTCGACATAATGTCTAAATCAGATTTAGTTTGCGTGAATAGGGAGAAGTGAACATGAAGAATTTGATTCAATTGAGTCTGGCAATCGCTATTTTCGGTTTCACGAATTCAGGAGCCCAGGCGCAGGATTGGCAGAAGGAATGGGCTGATGTTCAGGCCCGTGCCAAGGGGCAATCCCTAGCGATTAGTGTTCATGGTATTGAAGGCCATGCCGCCATTGTCGGTCTGTTTCAGAAAAAATTTCCCGACATCAAAGTTGAGCTTCTGGAAGGCAATCCCTCACAATTTGCGCCACGAGTTCTGACTGAACAAAAGGGCGGGATTTATGCCTGGGATGTGATGTGGGCGGCCACATCTAATATGAATAATACGATCCTGCCTGCGGATGGATTTTCAAAAATTACTGATTATCTGATCCTACCCGAAGTCAAGGATGAGGCCAATTGGCGTGTACCATCTTATCTCTACACTTCGTCCAAGGGGCCTTATGTGCTGGTCCATTCTTATATGTCGGAAGGCACAGTCTATGCCAATAATACGGCTATTAAAGGTCTTAAAATCGAGTCGATTGATCAATTGCTCGATCCGCGCCTAAAAGGACGCATTGCTGTGCGCGATCCCTCCCGCAGCAATAATGGTACCTTTGTTCTGGGCTCGATCCTACGCGAAAAGGGCAATGCTTTTCTTGACACTTTATTCGCCAAACAAGATGTGGTGGTGATCGATAATCCAAGGCAATTGACGGATGCCATTATGCGCGGCGATTCCGCTGTGGCTGTTGGTGCGGCCCCTGACACAATTGCTCAATGTTATCTGGCAGGCGGCTGCAAGGATATTCAACGTGTGCCCTTTGGAGGCTATTTGTTTTCGCGTGGTGTTGGCGTGTTAAAAAACCCGCCTCATCCTGATGCAGCCAAGGTCTGGATCAATTGGTTCCTGAGCAAAGAGGGGCAGGAGACTTTTGTGCGGGAATGGGTCAAATATAATGATAGTGGCGCGGTTAGCTTCCGCAAGGATGTTGAGGCCGACCCCAAGCATAAGGCCTCAGAGCCCGATTATAACAATCTCGATAAATATTTTATCGCTGGTGCAGATTCAGGTGAAACCTTGCTGTCAAATGTGATTAAAATGTACACGGATATTAAAGCGAAAGCGAAATAAAAGTCCCTTAACTTTGGAGATGAGAATGCAAAAATCAGCTGAACTAACTTATGATCTCGATCACTTCTGTCAAGACGTTCGAACCAGCTTGTCAAATTCAGAGCCTTTGCAGCAAAGGCTCGAAGCTGTGGCCAAAAAGCTTCATGTGCTGTTGCTGAACAAGGACTTTGTGGCGGCCACTTTCAATGAGGAAACGCCATCCGGCAAGGACGTGCTCTATCATGATCCTGAACTTGATTTTTATGTTCAGGCTCATACCCAAAAAGCAGGCAAGGGCGGTTTGCCGCACAGCCATGGCGAGTCCTGGGCCATTTATGGCAATGCCATGGGCTACACAGAGATGACGGAATGGAAGCGCGTCAATCCTGAGACTGATGATCATGCTGTGCTCACTGCCACTGAGCGTTATGTGCTAAATGTTGGTGATACGCGCACTTATGGGCCAGGCGTCATCCATTCGACCGCGCATCCTGAAAAGGCCTATGTGGTGCGTGTGGCAGGCACAGATCTTGATGCCATTCCGCGTTTCAAATTTCGCAAATCGCGTGATCAGATTGTGTGATCATCGACCAATCAAAAAATAAGGGAGAATTGATCATGTCCTTTTCAGCCTGGCGCGGCATTGCAGGCATTATCCATCCCACATTGCGGCCCGGTGCTTTGGAGGAATTTATCCGGCTTTTGCCAGAGGGCATTGGCGTCATCCCGCTATTCACCAATATTACTAAGGGTACACGCGCAGAATTTCACACTGTGATGGATGCTTATGAGGCTCAAATTGCTATTCTGGCGCAACAAGGCTGTGATGCCATTCATCCCAATGGAGCGCCGCCCTTTATGGTGCATGGATTGAAGGGCGAGGCAAAAATTGTAGCAGCATGGGAGAAGAAATATAAAACGCCGATCTTCACCGCCGGGCAGAACCATATTACCGCACTTCAAGCCATCAAGGCCAAGAGCATTGTCGGGGCCACTTATTTCTCTGGTGATATTAACGAGACCTTTGCCCGCTATTTTCGCGATGCAGGATTTCAGGTTCGCTCTATGGACGGCATAGATGTGCCTTTCAACAAAGTACAGGAACTCTCCGGCGAGCAAGTCTATGCGCATATTAAAAAGACTTTTCTGAAATCCAAAGGTGCGGATGCGATTTATATGCTGGGGTCTGGCTGGCGCACGTTGAATATTATTCACATGTTAGAACAAGATCTGGGCGTGCCCGTCATTCATCCTGTACCGGCGCGCGTGTGGGAATTCCAGAAGCGTTTACATGTTCATGAGCCACGCAAGGGCTATGGCATGTTGCTCGAAACAATGCCAAGCTTGCCATAACACATGACTCACGGGGGGATTTATGTTGAACATCTTCAAGCCGCTTCTTCGTCATTTGGGCCTTTCGTCCTGCTTCATGGCTAGCCTTACTGGTATGAGCCTAACGCCTGCGCTCGCGCAACAATCGGTCGAGCAATTTTACAAAGGCCGCACAATCACTCTCACTATTCCCACGTCACCGGGCGGTATTAATGATATTTCTGGCCGTCTGGTGTCGCGTCATTTGGGGCGGTTTATTCCCGGTCAGCCCAATATCATAGTGCAGAATGTCCCCGGTGGTGGCGGCTTGATTGCGGCGAACAAGCTTTTCAACACGGCAGAACATGATGGCACTGTCATTGCGATTATTCAGCGCGGCACGCCACAATTGGCCATTCAGGGTGATCCGCAAGCCAAGTTTGACCCGCTCAAATTCACTTGGCTGGGCTCATTGTCTTCTTATGCATCGGATCGTTATTTGCTGCTCGTCAATGCGCAGAGCCCGGTTAAATCGGCTGAGGATTTACGTAAAACAGCTATGCGCATCAAATTGGGTGGCGATCAGCCCGGGTCTACCAATCTGACTTTTGCTGTGATGGCGAAACTGGTTTTGGGTTTGAATATTGATATTGTGCGTGGCTATCCCGGCGCTGCACCCATGTTCCTTGCCATGCAGAATGGCGAATTGGATGGTCAGGTGATTGGCTATAATTCCGTGCGCGCCGGACAGCCGCATTTATGGAATGATAAATTGCTACGCCCGCTTGTTCAATTTGGCCGTGAGACACGTCTGCCAGAATTGGCGGATACGCCTACAGGACAGGAGCTTGTCAGCGATCCAGCAGCCAAAGCCTTGCTTGCTTTTGCCGAGCTGCCTTTCCAAATGGCTCTGCCTTTCCTTGCGCCCCCAGGTCTGCCGGCGGATCGGGCCAGTGCCCTTCAAACAGCCTTTGTGCAAATGGTCAAAGATCCCGCCTTTCTGGAAGATGCAGCCAAGGTCAATATTGAAATCAGCGCTATAGATGGAGCAGGCGTTGTGGATGTGATCCGCAAAATGGCGGCGACACCCAAAGAGGTGATTGCACGTTACAATGAAATCGATTCCTCAGTGCGCCAATAAGAAGAACACAGGAGCAGAATATGGGATTTACAAGCTGGCGTGGCGTCATTGGCATGGTGCATCCCACTTTGCGCCCCGGTTCGACGGAGGAAGTCATTCGCCTTTTGCCAGAGGGCATTGGCGTGCTCACGCTTTACATGAATATCAAGCGCGGTACGGCGCAGGAATTCAAAACGGTCATGGATGGCTATGAGCAACAGATTGCGATTCTGGCCGAGCAGGGCGTTGATCTGATCCATCCTTCCGGTGCGCCGCCCTTTATGGTGCATGGCTTGAAAGGGGAGGCGAAGATCGTCTCTGGCTGGGAGAAGAAATATAAAGTGCCGATCTTCACCTCGGGACAAAATCAGATCACGGCTCTCAAGGCGATCAAGGCCAAGAGCATTGTGGGTGCCACTTACTTCCCCGGCGAGATCAACAAGGCCTTTGCCAAATATTTTGTCGATGCAGGATTCAAGGTCAAATGCATGGATGGCATTGAAGTGCCCTTCGATAAAGCGCAGGAATTATCGGGCGAACAGGTCTATGCCCATATCAAGAAGAGCTTCCTGAAACATAAGGGTGCGGACGCCATTTACATGCTGGGATCGGGTTGGCGCACCTTGCATATTGTCAAATTACTCGAACAGGATTTGCAGGTGCCCGTGATCCATCCCCAGCCCTCGCGTGTGTGGGAAATCCAGAAGCGCCTGCATATTAACGAGGCCAAGAGCGGCTATGGCATGTTGCTTGAGACCATGCCGGCTCTGCCGTAATTAAGTGAGAATAATCAGCACGTTTCGTGCTGATTATTGGCCCGTCCATTTGGGCGCATTTTTGGCTTTGATCTGGCGGGCCTCTTTGACCAATTCTTTCACAGCGCCTGAAATGGGCAGTGAGAGATTGGCTTTGTCGGCCATTTTCATGACTATCTGCATGTCCTTTAAGGCCCAGGTGAAACTGGTCTGGTCCCAATCTTCAAGCGCCTGCGATTTGCCGGAACTGATCATCAGAGCATCGCGCAATTTCACCAGATCAATGCCGGTAGATTCCGCAATGCGTCCGGCTTCGATCAATCCAATGCTGGTGATCCACAGCATGAGATTGTTCATTGCTTTGCCAACCTGACCATGGCCAACATCGCCCAATGGCGCAATATCAGAACAGAAAGTGGAATAGATGCGGCGCCCGCGTTCAATAATTTCAGGGCGCCCGCCAAACAGTGCCAGCAATTTGCCTTCATCGGCAAACCAACGTCCCCGGCAGATGGGTGCATCGAGCAGATCTGAGCCTTTGGCGCGCAATTTCTGATCGAGATCACGCACAAAATCTGGCGCGACGGTTGAAGAGACGGCAACAATGCTGCCGGGATTGAGGGAATGGATCAGGCCTTGTTCGCCAAGAACCACTTCGGCGACTTCTTCATCATAGCCAACACCCAGCATAATAAAGGAACAGCTTTGAGCCAGATCCTTGGGATGAGCGAGCGCTTTGGCGCCTAAGCCAACAGCTTGTTTCACGCTGTCCGGATTGATGTCGCACACACTCAACTCATAGCCATGTTTGAGCACATGTTTGGCCATGGCCATGCCCATGCGGCCAATGCCGATAATGCCCACGGTCTCGCGTGTTGTGCTCATGATCATTTCCTCGAGATTTCTTGTTCACTCGCAATTTAGCCAGTTTTTCAGGGCACAGGCAATTGGGTGCACTCTCTTTTCGCCTGATTGAATGATTGTTGAGAGATGTTAAAGCGCAGATTGCCTCGCTGACGTGTCGATTGTAACACAAAGCATGACTTCCAACCCGACTCGCCTGTTTCTCGATGTGGAGAATTCCGCCCTTGGGCGGGCCTGGCGTGATCGCCTTGACCATGCCGGGCAGGGGCGCGCCCAGGCTTTGACACAAATGTTCGGCTATACGGATATTTTGGCGCGCGTTTTGGCAGGTCGTGGCATTGGCCCGGAGGAGGTCGAAAGTTTTCTTGATCCGTCCTTGCGGCGGCTTTTGCCGGATCCGACAATTTTGCGGGATCTGGACAAGGTCGTTGAGCGTCTGGCTCATGCGATAGAACGGCAGGAAACCATCGCCATTTTTGGGGATTATGATGTGGATGGCGCTTGCTCGTCTGCTGTGATGGGCGGCTTTTTTGCCGCCTGCGGCGTGCCTTATATCATCCATATTCCAGACCGGATTTTTGAAGGCTATGGCCCCAATAGCGCGGCCATTCAAGCTTTGGCCGGGCAGGGTGCACGCGTGCTAGTGACGGTTGATTGCGGCACGACGAGTTTTGAGCCTTTTGCAGAAGCGCATCGTCTGGGTCTTGATGTGCTGGTGATTGATCATCATCAGGCGCCGGTTGACTTGCCGCCTGTGCTGGGGCTGGTCAATCCCAATCGG
Organism: Hyphomicrobiales bacterium; assembly: GCA_900299065.1. Taxonomy (GTDB): domain Bacteria; phylum Pseudomonadota; class Alphaproteobacteria; order Rhizobiales; family Beijerinckiaceae; genus Terripilifer. The sequence goes on along the minus strand of OMIJ01000115.1, from coordinate 1,142 downwards.
CAGGATGATTTATCCGGGCTTGGCGCGCTCTGTGCGACGGGTGTTGCCTTTATGGTTCTAGTGGGGCTCAATCGACGTCTGCGTGAAGCGGGATTTTGGACCAGGGAGAGACCTGCGCCGGATCTTCTTAACTCGCTTGATCTGGTAGCTTTGGCGACGATTGCCGATGTGGTGCCTCTCATCGGGCTCAATCGGGCCTTTGTCTCAAAAGGGCTTGGCGTGATGCGTTTGCGCCAGCGACCGGGCTTGCGCGCTTTGATGGATATTGCCGGGCTTGATGGTCCGCCACAGCCCTATCATCTGGGCTTTTTACTGGGCCCGCGCATTAATGCGGGTGGGCGGATTGGCGATGCGGCGCTTGGGGCCAAGCTCATGCTGTTGCAGGATGACGTCGAGGCGGCGCAGGTCGCTGGCGAACTCGATCGGCTCAATCGTGAACGGCAGGCGATTGAAAGCATTGCTGCGCAGGAGGCCGAGGCGGAGGCCGTTTTGGCTCTGGGCGATGCGCAAGCGGGTGCAGCGATTGTCACAGCCTCGCAGGATTGGCACCCCGGTATTGTCGGGCTCATCGCGTCACGGCTGAAAGAACGCTTTCATCGCCCGGCCTTTGCCATTCATTTTTCTGGTAAAATAGGGACGGGATCGGGTCGTTCCTTGCCCGGCGTGGATCTCGGGCGTGTGGTGCGAGCAGCGGTAGAGGAAGGCATTCTGGTCAAGGGGGGCGGCCATGCCATGGCGGCGGGCATTACCCTTGAGCGCGACAGATTAGCGGATTTTCGGGCTTTTCTGGATGATCGTCTGGGCTCGACCATTGCTCTGGCGCGCCGTGGCGAGGCACTGTTAATCGATGCGGCGCTGACGGCTGGCGGGGCGCGTCCCGATCTCATTCATGAGATTGAACAGGCGGGCCCCTTTGGCTCGGGCAATCCTGAGCCCATGTTTGTGCTACCTGCCCATAGGCTGACTGATGTGGCGCAGGTAGGCTCTGGCCATGTGCGAGTGACAGCGCGGGCCGGGGATAATCGCAGCCTCAATGCCATTGCCTTTCGCGCCATGGGTGGGCCTTTGGGCGATCTTTTGCTCAAATCGAGGGGGGAATCCTTGCATTTGGCCGGGACACTCTCGATTGATCGCTGGGGCGG
>OMIJ01000114.1 GCA_900299065.1 Hyphomicrobiales bacterium | reverse complement strand
ATGCCATTCAGTGCGGTCTTTGCGCTCGCCCGAGGCCTTGTCGCGCCAGGATTCTGTTGTCGCAAGGCTGAAACTGACAACAGCATCGCCGGAATTCATCCGCCGCACTTCCGGGTCGCGGCCGACATTGCCCACCAGAATGACCTTGTTGACACTGCCAGACATGAAAACCCCCAAACTGATCTAAATTCGTGACGTGACCATAAACTCTCGACAGCAGCTAAGAGAGGCTCGCTTATCGCTAAAACGCATTTGTCCACAAACGAACATGAGATAAGCCAAACCAAAAAGCCTAGATCTCGAATGAATGATCTATGTTCACTTTATGTTCTAGTCTATATATCTTACTTCTGCAAGTGATGTTTTACTGAATTTATTGTTTTGATCCGTTATTTTGCATGATCTGATTGATCTGCCCTTCTTGCACCCAGACAAGCAAGTCAGGGAGCACGAAATCAAAGGCTCTGCCCTCAGCAAGGCAAAGCCTTTGAATGAAAGCATGTGTCAATCAGCCGGTTGTCACAGCTGTCTCAACGTCAGAGGCATCAACCTCTCGATTGAGGCCTGCATTGAGCTTGCTGCGATCTAATTCGCCCTCCCACCAGGAGACGATAATCGCCGCCACGCCATTGCCGATAATATTGGTCAATGCACGACATTCACTCATGAATTTATCGATGCCCAGAACCAGAGCCATGCCGGGCAGCAATTCCGGCCGCACTGCAGCAAGCGTTGCCGCCAGAGTGATGAAGCCTGCCCCGGTGATGCCGCTCGCGCCCTTGGATGAGATCATCGCGACGAGCAGAATTCCAAATTGTTCACTAAAGGACAAATCAATGCCCAAAGCTTGCGCGATGAACAGAGTGGCAAGGGTCATATAAATATTCGTCCCATCCAGATTGAACGAATAGCCCGTGGGAACAACCAAGCCCACGACGGATTTGGAACTACCCAGACGCTCCAGCTTTTCCATCAATTGTGGCAACGCCGCCTCAGACGAGGAGGCACCCAGAACAATCAGCAACTCAGCCTTGATGTAGCTGATGAACTTGAAAATGCTGAAGCCTGCAAATTTGGCAACAAGCCCAAGCACAACGAGGACAAAAAGAATACAGGTGATGTAGAATGTCGCAATCAGGAAGAACAGACTGCCCAAAGCCCGCGGTCCAAAGAAGCCAATCGTATAGGCCATAGCGCCAAAGGCTCCCAAGGGCGCAAATTTAAGAATGATCGCAATCACACCAAACATGGCATGGGCGACATCATCCACAAGCGTGCGGACTGTCTTGCCCCGATCCCCCAAGACCATCAGGGCAAAACCAAAAAATATCGAGAACAAAAGGACCTGAAGAATATCACCCCGAGCAAAAGCGCCCACCACACTATCGGGTATGATGTTTAGCACGAAGTCCACCGGCTTCATCTCGCCGGCCTGCTTGACATAATTGGCAATCGCCGTGGCATCCGGCTTGCCACCAACGCCGGCCCCCGGTTGCAACACATTGCCCACCAACAAACCAATAGCGAGCGCCAAAGTTGAGATAATTTCAAAATAAAACAATGCCTTAAGAGCGACTCTACCAACCTTGGCCGCTTCCTGAATATGCGCAATACCAGAGACAACAGTGCAAAAAATAATGGGCGCAATGACCATTTTGATCAATTTGACGAACCCATCACCCATCGCCTTGATCCAGTCATTCTTGGCAAAATCCGGGAAGTAAACCCCCGCAAATCCTCCCAGCACGATGGCAATCAAGACCTGAATATAAAGCTGTTGGTACCATGCTTTAGGTACCGCAGCATGAGCGCCTGCATGAGTTCCAACCATATGTTCCCCCGCATTATTGGTTCAAAAATATCTTTGTGAGTAATGACCTTGGATCAAAGGCCTCTTCAAAGCCAAGCTTGTCAGAAACCAAGCCAATAAGCAAATGACCGGTGAGGTCAATTGGTAAGCCTGCCTTGGCGAACCTGCCAATGGATATGACCGTTTGGTGACAGCCCGAGGCTTGGTCAGAAGGAGCACCCTGCGCTCATCTGTGGATTTCAACACAGATAGATGGAAAAGCCGACGAAGAAGCATAGATAGAATGGAAATCCTGCCCAGAGCCTTTCATGCCCAATCCCAAAACAAGCAGTTCAAAAGTCAATACCTCGACAACCAAACCAGCTTCAAAGAGCCGACATTTACCGGCAACACCGCTCAACACGCTTGAGCGTGTGATCAGCGTGCGCGGAGCCCGCGAACATAACCTCAAAAATGTTGATCTCACGATTCCGCGCGACAAGCTTGTGGTGTTCACCGGCCTGTCGGGCTCGGGCAAATCCTCTCTCGCCTTTGACACCATCTATGCCGAAGGCCAGCGGCGTTATGTCGAATCTCTCTCAGCCTATGCACGTCAGTTTCTAGAGATGATGCAAAAGCCGGATGTCGATCAGATTGACGGCCTGTCGCCTGCCATTTCGATCGAACAAAAAACAACATCGAAAAATCCACGCTCTACTGTGGGCACAGTGACAGAGATCCACGATTATATGCGCTTGCTCTGGGCACGTGTGGGCATTCCCTATTCACCCGCCACCGGCCTGCCGATTGAAAGCCAAACGGTCAGCCAAATGGTTGATCGGGTATTGAGCCTGCCAGAGCGCACAAGGCTCTATCTGCTCGCCCCCGTTATTCGAGGTCGCAAGGGAGAATATCGCAAGGAGATTGCCGATTTTCAAAAACGCGGGTTTCAACGCCTCAAGATAGATGGCAAATATTATGAAATTGCCGATGCGCCTGCCCTAGACAAAAAGTTGAAGCATGACATTGACGTCGTCGTTGATCGTATTGTGGTGCGCGCGGACATTGCTGCGCGCCTTGCCGAAAGTTTCGAGACCGCGTTAGAACTCTCCGACGGGCTCGCAGTCATTGAATTTGCCGATGACGCAGCTGCAGCCAATGAAAAAACCAAATCAACACAGGCCAATGTATCCTCACATTATGCTGCCAATCACATTTTACTGTCAGCCAAATTTGCCTGCCCGGTCTCCGGCTTTACCATTCCCGAGATCGAGCCAAGATTATTCTCCTTCAACAATCCTTTTGGTGCTTGCCCAAGCTGTTCAGGCCTTGGCTCGGAACAAAAGATTGATGCTGATCTTGTCGTCCCCAATGGCCAATTGACCTTGCGTAAAGGCGCCATTGCGCCTTGGTCAAAATCCACATCGCCCTATTATCAGCAGACTTTGGAATCCCTGGGCAAGCATCTCAAATTCCGTCTCGATACGCCCTGGGACGATCTACCCAAAAAGGCCCGCGACATCATCCTGTTTGGCTCGAACGATGAAGTGATCAAATTCTCCTACAATGATGGGCTCAAGGCCTATGATGTGAAGAAGCCATTCGAGGGCGTCGTGCGCAATCTCGAACGCCGTTATCTGGAAACCGAGAGTGAATGGCACCGCGAAGAGATCGGTCGTTTTATGTCCGCCAAACCTTGCGCGGCTTGCAAGGGCTATCGTCTTAAGCAAGAAGCGCTGGCAGTTAAAATCAATATGCAGCACATCGGCGAAATCTCCGAGCTCTCTGTTAAATCTGCTTTGGCCTGGGCGCATGAACTGCCCAAACAATTGGACAAGAAACGAAATGAGATTGCCGCACGTATTCTAAAAGAAATACGTGAGCGCCTCACCTTCCTTGATGATGTGGGTCTTGATTATCTCACTTTGGCGCGCGCCTCTGGCACTTTGTCAGGCGGCGAGAGCCAACGCATTCGCCTGGCTTCGCAGATCGGCTCTGGCCTCACCGGCGTTCTTTATGTGCTCGACGAGCCTTCCATCGGCCTGCATCAACGCGACAATGCCCGCCTGCTGGATACTTTGCGACGACTACGCGATCTGGGTAATAGTGTGATCGTCGTCGAACATGATGAAGATGCAATTCTCGCCGCAGATTATGTGGTGGATGTGGGACCAGGCGCAGGCATTCATGGCGGCAGGATCATCTCTCAAGGCAAGCCTTCAGAAATTCTCGCCGATCCCAATTCGCTGACGGGTCAATATTTATCGGGCCGCAAAATTGTGGCTCTGCCCCGCGCGCGCCGTAAGATTCAACCTGAGCGCATGCTCAAAATCATCGGCGCATCTGGCAATAATCTCAAAAATATTACAGCCGAAATTCCATTGGGCACATTTACGTGCATCACTGGCGTTTCAGGTGGCGGCAAGTCAACTTTGGTGATTGATACGCTTTACAAAGCCATTGCGCGCAAACTCAATGGCGCGATTGAACATCCCGCCCCGCATGAGCGCATTGAAGGCCTCGAACATCTCGATAAAGTGATTGATATTGATCAATCGCCCATTGGCCGTACGCCGCGCTCCAATCCAGCAACTTATACTGGGGCGTTCACACCCATTCGTGAATGGTTCGCCGGTTTGCCCGAAGCCAAAGCGCGCGGTTATCAGCCCGGGCGCTTCTCCTTCAATGTGAAGGGTGGTCGATGTGAAGCCTGCCAGGGCGATGGCGTGATCAAAATCGAAATGCACTTTCTGCCCGATGTCTATGTCACTTGTGATGTCTGCAAGGGCAAGCGCTATGATCGTGAAACTCTGGAAGTCAAATATCGTGATAAATCCATTGCTGACGTTCTGGATATGACGGTTGAGGAAGCCGCGCAATTGTTCAAGGCCGTGCCACCCATTCGCGAGAAAATGGAAACTCTGGCGCGCGTGGGATTGAATTATGTGCATGTGGGCCAGCAGGCCAATACACTCTCGGGCGGCGAAGCACAGCGAGTCAAACTCTCCAAGGAATTATCGCGCCGCGCCACCGGCCGCACACTCTACATTTTGGATGAACCCACAACAGGTTTGCATTTCCATGATGTCGCCAAATTGCTAGAAGTTCTGCATGAGCTTGTTGACCAGGGCAATAGCGTAATTGTCATCGAGCATAATCTCGAAGTGATCAAAACCGCTGACTGGATTCTCGATATGGGACCTGAAGGCGGCAATGGCGGCGGCGAGATCGTCGCGCAAGGAACACCCGAAGATATTGCCCGCAATCCGCGCTCACATACCGGCACCTTCCTGAAAGAAGTGCTGGCTCGCCGTCCTGCCCCTCAACTCAAGGGAAAAGCAGCAGAGTGAATTTGTTTAACTCTGCGGCGTGAGCCAATTTTCCAGATCCCGTTTGCCCCGCGCCGTCAAGGCCCGCTTGCGCGCAACGCCACGCTCTGGACCTTTGAGCTTCCTGCCATCCTGTTCGAGGGGCGGATCCTCCAAAGGCGGAAACAGACCAAAATTAATATTCATCGGCTGAAACGAAGATGGACCTGCATCAATTGTTTCAACATGGCCGCCGGTGATATGATTGATCAAAGCCCCAATTGCAGTGGTCGAAGGCGGCAAGCGCAGCTCTTCACCTCTAAATTCACTCGCCGCCATGCGGCCAGCCATTAGCCCGATCGCCGCGCTTTCGACATAGCCTTCACAGCCCGTAATCTGTCCGGCAAAGCGAATATTGGGTCTGTTCTTGAGGCGCAAAAACGGATCTAGCACGCGTGGTGAATTCAAAAATGTATTGCGATGCAAGCCACCCAGACGGGCAAATTCTGCGCCCTCTAGGCCAGGAATGGTGCGAAAGATCCGCACTTGCTCGGCATGTTTGAGTTTGGTCTGAAAGCCAACCATATTATATAAAGTACCCAGCGCATTATCTTGTCTGAGCTGAATAATGGCATAGGCCTTTTTCGTAGGATTATGCGGATTAGTCAGGCCGAAAGGTTTCATCGGTCCATGACGCAAGGTCTCACGCCCGCGCTGCGCCATCACTTCAATAGGCAAACAGCCATCAAAATAAGGCACATTCTCCCATTCTTTGAATTCGGTTTTCTCACCTGCCAGCAAGGCATCAATGAAAGCGGCATATTGATCGCGATCCAGCGGGCAATTGATATAATCTGCGCCAGAGCCGCCCGGCCCTGCTTTGTCATAGCGGGATTGAAACCAGGCTTTGTCGAGATCAATGCTCTCGCGATAAACGATAGGCGCAATCGCATCAAAGAAAGCCAATTGCTCCTCGCCTGTCATCGCCAAAATTTGTTGCGCTAAGGCCTGCGAGGTCAAAGGACCGGTGGCAATGATGATGGGCACATCACTGAGCTGAGCAAGATCGCGCACTTCCTCGCGTTTAATGCGGATCAAGGGCTCGCTAAGAATCGCGCTTGTCACCGCTTTGGCAAAACCATCCCGATCAACTGCCAGAGCGCCCCCTGCTGGCACTTGATTCTGATCGGCACAATGCAGGATGAGCGAGCCCATGCGACGCATTTCCTGATGCAACAAACCAACAGCATTGCTCTGCGCATCATCGGAGCGAAAGGAATTGGAACATACGAGCTCGGACAGAAAATCGGTCTGATGCGCCGGGGTTGGCTGAACGGGCCGCATTTCATGCAAAATGACGGGCACACCAGCTTTCGCCAATTGCCATGATGCCTCGCTGCCAGCAAGGCCACCACCAATGACATGTACGGGCAAAGAAGGCGGAGCGAAGGATTGATAACTCATGCGCCCTTATAGGGCCAAAGTCGGGAAGATAAAAAGTGAGCTGTATCAACTTTGACAAAGAAAACGCCCGCCGGGGGAGGACCGGCGGGCGTTAGCAGACATGGGGTCAATCTATTGGGGAGGAACACCCCATGTCGAAAAACTGGCAGTCGGAAACCTAGAAAAACTGAACCACGACCAGATCAGATGCCAACGCTCTTACGAGCGACGCTTTCGATCTCAGCGCGGGTCAGGCCCAGATCGCGCAGTTCACGAT
>OMIJ01000113.1 GCA_900299065.1 Hyphomicrobiales bacterium | reverse complement strand
TATCAAGCCTTCGAGGCCATGTGTGAGCGTTATGGCATCATCAATTGTCCATCGCTTGATGATCTGGTTGAAACGGCGCTCGCATTTCAATCTCCCGTTCGCCCTAAAGGCCCGCGTATTGGTTTTGTGACCACCTCTGGTGGAACGGTTGATCTGCTTTACGATTATGTCGAATATGAAAGCGCGGAACTGGCACAATTTACGCAAGCGACCAATGAAGCTATCATTCCTTTCATGCAGGATGAGATCCGCCCGAAAAATCCTCTCGATGTCGGCATTCCATCTTCATTAAAGGCAGCAGCGGATCTGTGCGAAATCGTTGGCAAAGATCCCAATGTCGATATTCTCGCTTGGGCCAGCCAATTGCCGATGAAGGCCTCTGCCTGGCCTGATGTCGATTGCCTCAATCAAATGGCCAAAGCCATTGGCAAGCCTGTCATCGCCTTTGGCCGCATGTCTTATCGCATGTCCGCAGAATCTCTTGACTTGCAGGACAGGGCCGGATTTCCTTTCTTGCAGCAATTGCAACCCTCCCTCAGGGCAATGAATGCTTTGTGGTTTCATGCCCAGCGTCAGGGCAAACTGCCAGCAAGGCCGGAGGCTGAAACACCAAGCACACTCACGCCGCAAACACTTGAGGCCGAATTGCAAGCCTTTGGCATTCACGGCCCGCAAAGCGCTTTATGCCTGGATGCAGACGCTGCAGCTGCCTATGCGGATCAGATTGGCTATCCTGTCGTTTTGAAAATTCAATCGCCAGATATTCTGCACAAGACTGAAGCCGGCGGCGTGAAGCTCGATCTGCGCTCAGCCGATGCCGTTCGCAAAGCCGCAGAGGATTTGCGCAGCTCTGCCAAAGCACATAATGCCAATGCGCGCATCTCAGGCTTTCTCGTGCAGGAAATGGTCAGCGGCATTGAAGTGATCATTGGCGCGCGCGACGATGCGCTCTATGGCCCCATGCTGTTGATTGGCTCAGGCGGTGTTTTGGTTGAATTGCTCAATGATGCGGCGCTTGTCATGTTGCCGATTGATCAGGCGACATTGAGCAAGCGCATGGATGGATTAAAGCTCAATCAATTGCTATCAGGCTATCGTGGTCGCCCGCCTGCTGATCGTGCCGCGCTGGAAAAACTGGCTCTGCAATTGGCGGCTTTCTATCTCAAGCACAGATCAAGAATTAGCGACATTGAAATCAATCCGCTGATGGTGCGTGATCAGGGACGCGGCGCGGTGGCGGTTGATGTGCGTGTGATCTGGCGTGATCCTGCATGAGGACAATTGCTGCCACAGGACAAGTGCTGATTCATCAGCCGCTCGATTTCAATGCCAATGGCGCGGCCGCAGTCAAAAGCTTTTTGTCTGGCGCTGATTTTGCCATCGCCAATCTTGAAGCCACAGTGCGGGCACAAGGGGCATGGCCAACCAAGACTAAAACCCTGCATCTGGCACAGGCCGCAGCCTTATTGAGTGTGCGTGAATTGGGCTTTGATGCGCTCGCCCATGCCAATAATCACGCCTTTGATTTAGGCCCGCCCGGCATTGTTGAAACACAAATCGCTGCAAGTGCAGCCGGCCTCCAGCTCTCAGGTTCTGGCATTAATCTGGCTGAGGCCATGCAGCCAGCCATAGTGCACAAGAGGTCCAGCACTTATGCGCTGATCTCGATTGATCTGGGCCCGCAGCCGCAGATCAATTATGCTGGTCCCAACCGCGCAGGTCTTGCGCCTTTGCGCATGGAGCGTTCAATCACCTGCCCGCCAGAGCGTTTTCAATATTTGCAGCAGATGATCGATGCTTTGGGGGAGAGCGCCCGCCAAAAGGCGCGTCAGCAAGTTGGTTATGATGAACGAATGCAGAATGCCAAAGAACTGGAATTCTTTGGCACGCGCCTCATCGAGGGTGCGGCCCTGGGCTTTGACTGGCAAGTGCGGCAAGAGGATTGGCAGGCCTTTGAACGCGCGCTGATCGAGGCTAAAAAAGCCGCTGAATGCGTAGTCATTGCAGTTCATTCACATCACTGGGATCCAGATTGGAGCCACGCACCGCAATGGTGGCATAAGCTTGCCTGCCGCATGATTGATAAGGGCGCTGATGTGATTGTCGGCACGGGCGCGCCTGTCCTGCAGCCCATTTCTTTTTATAATCACAGGCCGATCTTCTCAGGTCTTGGCAATTGCGTGTTCCACACCCATCGCGCCGCTGTCTATGATCAGGAGCGCCCCGCCGTCTGGAAGGGCGCGGCCTGCCGCGCGCATTTTGATTCTATGGGCAATTGCTCGCGCGTAGAGATTCTTCCTCTCACTGTCGGCAGGCCAGAATTGCATAGCAATGGCCTTCCCCTCGCGCCTCAAGCTTTGGAGGGGAAAGCGGCCGCAGACATTTTTGATCACATGTCGGGGGGGCTTACGCCAGATGAACGCGCTTTGGTTCATCTGGCGCGTTGAGCAAAGGTAACTACTTGGCCAGACTTGTGTTGACCGCAGTTGTCTCTTCCGATTTGGTCGGCAGATAGACGAGGCTGGATTTACCGGCCCAATGCACTTTCTGCCAGTAAAGGGGCACAACAGGCATATCGGCAAAGCCAATGCGAGTGGCCTCCTGGAATTTGGCAATGCGCTTGTCGAGATCAAACTCGCCAAAGGCTTCTTTCATTTTTGCATCAAAGGCCGGATTGGAGAAGTTGAGACGATTATAAATGCCAGTTCCCTCTTTGGCATTGACGGTCATCAGCAGGTTTTTGAGGCCGGGGCCGGATGTCGGGGTTGTATTACCCAGCGAGAAGATAAAGGCGCTGAAAGCTTGTTTGGAGGCATTGCCCGCATAGACATTATAGGGCTGCGCCACGACGCCATTCACTTTCAGGCCACCTCGCGCCAGCATCTGGCCAATCGCTTGTGCAATGCCAGCATCGCCGGGGAAGCGATCATTGGAGGTGTGGATGGTAATGCCAAAGCCATTGGGATAGCCTGCACTGGCGAGCAATTGTTTGGCGGCTTCGACATCGTAAGTGTCCACCTTTGTTGCAGGATCAAAGCCCGCGACTCCATCAGGCACCAATTGCCCGGCAGGAGATGCCGAGCCATTTAAAATGCGCTCAATGATCAGATCGCGATTGATCAATTTTGAAATGGCCTGCCGCACTTTAAGGTTTTTGAGAGGGCTTGGTGTCAGCGGCTTGCCATCATTCGTGGTGATAAAAGGCGTTTCATCACGCGCTGTATCAAGGGCGAGATAAATCAAACGTGCCGACGCTGTTGAAAAGACCTTATAGCCATTCATCTTGGCAATTTGCTCGGCATCTTCCGGGGGGACGGCATCGATCAGATCAACGCTATTGGAGCGCAAAGCGGCAATACGCGCCGCATCATTGCTGATAAAGCGAATGGTGACGGATTTGAAATCGGGCTTCTTGCCCCAATAATCTTCATTGCGGGTCAGTTGCAGGCGATCACCCGGCACCCAGGAATTGAACTTATAGGGACCAGACCCAATGGCCGCACTGCCATTGTTGAATTGTTCCACCTTCTTGCCCTCTGCAGCCTTGCGCGAGACGACATAGACAGAGCCAATCTGTTCGATGAAATCGGGCGTGGGCTCGCGTGTGGTGAAATCAATCGTATGATCATCAACAATCTTCATCGCTGCAATCGAGGCAATATTGCCGGTGAAGGGGGCAGGGCTATTGGTAATTTCCTTGGGGCGATTGAGCGAATAGACCACATCATCGGCTGTGAGGGGCGAGCCATCATGAAATTTGACGCCAGCGCGCACTTTAATCCGCCAGGTGGTGGGGTTCACATTCGTCCAGCTTTCGGCAATAGCGGGATGCTGTTGCAGATTTTCGTCAATCGAAGCGAGGCGATCAAACACTTGCTGGGCAATGTTCTGATTATTGCCCGATCGGGCAAAATGCGGATCAATAGCCGATGGCTCAGTTGCGCTGCCAATAATCAGATTTTGCGCCCATAGGGGCTCGGCTGAAAGAGCAAGCGAGAGGCCAATCCCCAAACCCAGCCAATGTCTGTTCAATGTTTTCATATCCTGCTCCCACAGCCAAACGAATTGAAATGATTTGTCCTTGGGCTCCTCCTAGCATTATTCAACCCTTTAGGTCCAATTGGACTGCTATTGTAATTATGGCGAGGACTGCTACCTGTAACCGGACAGAGTGCAGCTCAGGGGGCGCGGAGCGCTGACCCTCGGGCTATAAGGCGCATGAAAGGCTGGAGGGAATTTATGCGATTGGTTCAATGTGCGTGTCATCAGCTCTCAGCCAATGGATTTATGGCCCTGTCGCCAGCCGATTTAGGTTCCAATAGCCGTCCGGTCCCGGCCTCAGCTGGCCCGGTTGATCGCGCACTGTTGGAGGATCTGGCCGCTGCCAGCCGTATTCTGGCTGATCAGGGCGTTGTCGATGCCTTTGGTCATGTGAGCATGCGTCATCCCGCCCGGCCTGATCGCTTTTTGATGTCGCGTTCGCTCGCGCCCGCTCTCGTCACGGCCGATGACATTATGGAATTCGATTTGGACTGTGAGGCCTGCGAGTCCAAAGGTCGCTCGGGGTTCCTGGAGCGCTTCATTCATGGCGAAATCTATAAGCAACGCGCCGATGTGAATTCGGTCGTCCATAGCCATTCACCTTCTGTCATTCCCTTTGGCCTGACAGGCGTGCCGATGCGGGCCATGTATCACAATGCGGCTTTTCTGGCGGGGGGCGCGCCGATTTTCAATATCCACGACAAATTCGGCGCTACCGATATGTTAGTGGGCAATCATCAAAAGGGCGCGGAACTTGCCCGAGTGCTGGGCCAAAATCCCATTGCTCTGATGCGCGCGCATGGCTCTGTGGCGACAGGTCCAAGCCTGTCGATTGCCGTCTTTCGCGCAGTTTATACGGAGGTGAATGCGCGCCTTCAGTTGCAGACTCATGCATTGGCTGGTGGCGGCATTATTGCAGCGCTTGATCAGGATGAAGGCATCAAGGCTGATGCCGTGAATATCACTTCGGCCTCACGGGCCTGGGATTTGTGGAAACGGCGCGTTGGAATGTAACAGCTTAAACAACTTTGATTGAAAGAAAGGGAGCCTATGAATACCTCACTCTATACGATTTCTGCACCGATCTTTGTGCAATTCCTCACCAGCATGTCCGGCGTTCTCGAAAAGACAGCAGCTCATGCTGAAGCCAAGAAGATTGATCCCGCCTTTTTGATGAACATGCGGCTCTATCCAGATATGTTCCCGCTTGTGCGCCAGGTGCGTGCTGTCACTGATCATGCCGTTGGCGGTGTTGGTCGACTGGCTGGCGTTGAATTGCCAAACTTCCCCGGTAATGAAACAACTTTTGCCGAATTGCAGGCGCGCATTGCGCAAGCCATTGCTTTCATCAAGACAGTCAAGCCCGAGCAGGTCAATGGCAAGGAAGATGCCGATATCGTGCTGAAATTCCCTTCAGGCGAGCGGCAGTTCAAGGGCCATGCCTATCTTGTTGGCTTTGCTTTGCCCAATTTCTATTTCCATATGTCAACTGCCTATGGAATTTTACGCCATTGCGGCGTTGAAATTGGCAAGCGCGACTTCATCGGTACGCCGGTAACTTTGTAACATAATGAACAACAACAGGCGGCTGTGCAGCCTGTTGTTGTTCATTTTGAGTATTGCGTAATGCACGACACAAAACCCATCTGCGCTCTTGTCTATGAAGATGGGGCGCAGGCTCAACTCATTCTGCTTGCCCTTATCAAGGATTTGCGCGCAGCTCGCTTGAGACTGGCCGGCACTTTGCAGCATGATCGCGCCAGGCCAGATCGCCGCCATTGCGATATGGAGCTGGAAGATCTCGCCAGCGGTCACATCACTCGTATCTCGGAAGACCGCGGCGAAGCAGCCTCAGGCTGTCGTCTGGATCGCGATGCCTTTGCGCGTGTTGATGCCAGCATTATGTCTTCCTTAAGCCAGGGTTGTGATCTTTTGATCATCAACAAATTTGGCAAGACCGAAGTCGAAGGGCAGGGCTTGCGTAATGCCATTGCCCAGGCCTTGTTAGCAGGCCATCCGGTTCTAGTTGGTGTACCTGCGCGCAATCTCAAGGATTGGCAGCAATTTGTCGGCGATCAGGCCTGTGAAGTTCAGAGCCTAGAAGAGGCTCAGCATTGGTGTCTCGCTCAAGGCCTTGCACTTGGTGCTTGATCAGCGCTGCCAAATTCAATCAAGGGTGAGAATAAACGGATCGCGCCCGAAGGAGGCTTGGGATAGGGGGCGGCACGGCGCACCATGGTAAGCGCCTCGCGATCAAGATCTGCATCGCCGCTTGAGCGTATCAGACTGACCCCCGCTACTTGCCCGGCAGAGTCCAGAATAAAATTGACGATCGCAATGCCTCGCGCCCGTCGCTGCAGAGCGGCGGGGGGATATTGTTTAGCTCTGATCAGCCGCTCATATACCAGCGCTTTATAGGTCTCATTCTCTTGCGCGCTTAAGCCTGGCTCCTGATCTGTCGCAATGTCACGAAAAGCTTGAGGCAGAAATTGCACTTCAGCCGCATCGGGCTTTGGCCGGGTTAAAGAGGGTGGCAGAGAGGGTTTGTTCGCGATCGAAACAGGCTTGTTCGGCAAAGGAACAGGCTCGGGCTCGCGCGGCAATTCTTTTTGCTCTGGTACGGGCTCTTCGAGGGGAGTCAGAGTCGCATCTGATTTGCTTGGCTCAGGCACTGGCGCAGGAACAGGAGACTCCATAGATTGTGGAGATGGCTGCGCCATCTCTTTTTGCAATTCTTCTTGTGGCGCTTGCGTAATTTGTGTTTGCGGCTGCGGTTCGGGATTCTGATTGGCAAGCGGCTCTGGTTTTTGAGGCTCTACCATTTGAATTTCTGGTAAAGCAGGCATTGGTGGCTTTGGCTCATCAGGCTCCGCACGGACCGAATCTTGTTCGCCCATTTGCGGGGAAGGGGGCTCGATTGCAGCTTGCGTCTCATTTGCGCTCTCTGTCGGGGCAGGTTGCTCAACGAGCTCAACTGAAATGGCTTCGGGCTCTGCCTCGAGCTTGCGCGCTTCTTTATGTTCCCACCAATCAATCCCGCCTGCCAAAACCAGATGAGCCAAAAGGCTTAACAAGATCAGGATCAGGCTTTCTTCTAAATTCTGTTTGATCCGGCTTTGCGGCGCTATAATGCTTTCCACCTGCCGGGGATGAACTGGCGCGGCAATCGCTGGCCCATCCAAATGCATGGGGGGTGTCGCAAGGCTGGCTGTTGAAGGCGCCTCAACGCATGCCTGCTCAGCCAGTGCCAGCTCGGGCTCTGGTCTGGGCTTTTGGTCGATCTGAAAGGGATTGGCGGCACTCATCGGGGCGGTTAGGTCAACTTACTAAAGTGAAAGCAGATTATATCTCATGGGCAGCAGAACTCCGTGCTCTTTGGCCGTTAACATCTCGTAATGGTAAAACGGTTATGAAGAGGCAGCCTTTCCTTGTTTTGCCTTCCGCTTTCGAGACTGATGATGATCTATCCCAAGCCAGCCCAGACCTTGCAGCCCAATAGCTATGCTTATGAATCGGGCCCCCTGGTCAAGGCCACAGGCTTCCGGGAATATGATGCCAGGTGGCTTTTTGGTTCTGAAATCAATCTGATGGGCGTTCAGGCTCTAGGGCTGGGGCTGGCGACACTGCTGCATGAAATGGGTGTGCGGCCCGAGCTTTCTACCGGCCATGATTATCGCTCTTACTCGGCCTCGATCAAATATGCCCTGATCACCGGTCTGATGGCGGGCGGCGTGAAAGTGCATGACATTGGCCTCGCGCTCTCGCCCATGGCCTATTATGCGCAATTCGCACTTGATACGCCCGCTGTCGCCATGGTCACCGCTTCGCATAATGATAATGGCTGGACGGGTGTGAAAATGGGGGCTCAGCGACCTGTGACCTTTGGTCCCGATGAAATGGGCCGCTTGCGCGATATCGTCCTGGAGGGGCGGTTTCGTTATGCCGATGGCGGCTCCTATCGGTTCGTTGAAGCTTTTGCTGATCGCTATATTGCTGATCTTTTGGATCGCCCAAAGCTGAAACGCCGGCTCAAAGTGGTTGCGGCTTGTGGCAATGGCACAGCAGGGGCCTTTGCCCCTCAAATGCTGGCGGCCTTGGGCTGTGAAGTGATCCCGCTCGATATCGAGGCGGATTACAATTTCCCGCGCTATAATCCCAACCCAGAAGATTTGAAAATGCTGCATGCAATGGCCGATGCTGTTCGCGCCCATGGCGCAGATGTTGGTCTGGGATTTGATGGCGATGGGGATCGCTGCGGCGTTGTAGATAACCACGGCGAAGAGATTTTCGCTGACAAAATTGGTGTCATGCTGGCACGTGATCTCTCGCGACTACATAAAAACGCAACTTTCGTGGTCGACGTGAAATCAACCGGCCTATTTGCATCTGATCCCATATTGCGGGCTCAAGGCGTCAAAGCCGATTATTGGAAGACGGGCCATTCCTATATCAAGCGGCGCGTGTCGGAATTGGGCGCTCTGGCCGGTTTTGAGAAATCCGGTCATTTCTTTTTCAACACACCCATTGGTCGAGGCTATGATGATGGTCTGTTGACGGCCATTCATGTGCTCGAAATGCTCGATCGCAATCCGCAAAAATCCATGGCCGATCTTTATGCCGATCTGCCTCACACATGGGGATCGCCGACCATGTCGCCTCATTGTCCCGATGAGGTGAAATACGGCATTGTCGATGAAATCATCACAACCATTCAGGCCATGCATCAAAAAGGTGAAAAGCTCATCGGCCAGGCGATCACCTCAGTGGTCACCGTCAATGGCGTGCGGGTGACGGTTGCTGATGGCACTTGGGGCCTGGTGCGTGCCTCATCTAATAAGCCCGAGCTTGTCGTAGTTGTCGAAAGCCCGGCCGCTGAAGCTCATATGCGTCAAATGTTCCATGAGCTCGATGCCATCATCCGCCGCCATCCCGAAGTGGGCGCCTATAACCAGACGATCTGAACCAACTCAGCTACCCTGAACAATTGCGAGAAAGCGGCCCATATTTGCGCGTTTGTCATCGCAAAAAGGTCGTCTGGCTCCTGAGCCTGATTAATTCAAACTATTGAAATTTAAAGCATAAACCCTCACTCTCCGGCGCACCTGCCAAGCTTAAGAATCTTGTGCGCAATTTTTCCTCACCGGCGAAAAATAGTTAACAATAGGTTATTGTCCCCACGGAAATCATATTTTTCAGATTGGCTGACCGGTACCGCCCGGAGGCTATTGTGTGGGGTTGTGGCGATGACAAGAACAAGCGCGAAGATCTGCGCGCCAAAGAAGGTGGCGACAAATTCGCTTCTGGCTTTTGTCTCTTTGATGAGTCTGGCGTCGATCCCTTCGGCATCGGCGGAAACAATCTCTGGCGCTCTGGCTCGTGCCTATATGGGCAGTCCGGATCTCAATCAGCAGCGCGCCGCCACACGCAGCATTGATGAAAACGTGCCCAAAGCTCTCGCAGGCTTCCGTCCCTCTGTCACAGCAACAGCGGACACAGGTGTTCAATACTACGACACGCGACAGCCTCTGACCGTGACTAAAAAGCCTCACACCGATCCGAGCGGTTTCCAGCTCTCGGCTGTACAAAATCTTTACAATGGCAATCGCACCGTAAACGCCGTGCGTCAGGCCGATACACTTGTTCTCCAATCGCGTGAGACTTTGCGTCTCTCCGAGCAAAATGTGCTCAATGCTGCCGCTGCCGCATATATGAATGTCTTGCGTGACACCGCAATTCAAGATCTGCGTCAAAATAATCTTGATGTGCTCAGACAGCAATTGAAGCAAACGGGTGATCGCTTCAAGGTTGGCGAGGTTACCAGAACCGATGTGGCGCAGGCCGAGGCGGCCTTGGCGCAAGGTCAATCTGATGCTTTCGTCGCGCAATCCAATTTGCAAAACTCTCTGGCAATCTATCGTCAATTGATTGGGCTAGATGCCAAGAGCCTGTCACCTGCGCGTGCACTTGAGCAATTAGTGCCCAAGACACCCGCCGATGCCATGGCAATTGCGCTCAAAGAGCATCCGCAGATTCAAGCTGCCCTGCACAATGTGGATTCTGCCGAGCTTGCCGTAAAAGTAGCCGAAGGCGCGCTCTATCCCACTGTCAATGTCACCGGTCTTCTCAATCGGCGTTACGATTACAGTAACGTCATTGACTCGCGGGTCCTGACCGCCTCAATCGTCGCTTCCTTGTCAATGCCGCTCTATGATGGCGGCACCAGCACGACCACTATCCGCCAGGCCAAAGAAACCTTTGGTCAGGCCTGACCAAAGGTTTCTTTGGTCTGGCGGATAGTGG
>OMIJ01000112.1 GCA_900299065.1 Hyphomicrobiales bacterium | reverse complement strand
TTTTAATGATACGGCGACCACCGAGATCTACACAAGGAGTATCGTCGGCAGCGTCAGATGTGTATAAGAGACAGAAATCCGCCAGTCTGGCGAGCCGCTCGAAATCATGCGCATCATTGATGATACGGGCAGCCTGTTTCGTTTGCCCGAAACAAATTTCAAAGCGCGTGAGATCGGCCTTGATGAATTTGGCACCAATATAGAGAACATTATACTTCTGTCTTTGCTTGAAGCCTCAGCACGCCAGCACCAAAACCTCACGCTGATCGAGGGCCATGCTATTGAGGTGATGACCAATGCTGATCAGGCAGAGGCGCGCCTGTCCGATGGCCGCAAAATCTCTGCAAGGCTCATTCTGGCCGCTGATGGTCGCAATTCACCCACACGCCAATCCTGCGGCATTAGGATCACAGAACAATCCTATCCGCAGACGGCGATTACAGTTTTGCTTGCCCATCAGCGCCCGCATGAGAATGTCTCGACCGAATTTCACACGCGTAATGGCCCCTTCACACTCGTCCCCCTGCCCGCTGATAACGAATATGCGCATCGCTCCAGTTTGGTCTGGATGACGAACACGCAGGAAGCTGACCGGCTGGCCGCTTTATCGCAGAGCGCCTTGGCCAGAGCCATGGAGCAACAAGCTCATTCCTTGCTCGGCAAATTCACGCTCTTGGGAGAGGTCAGCCGTTTCCCGATGTCGCTCTTGCGGGCTGAACGGCTTTACGCGGATCGCCTTATTCTGATTGGAGATGCAGCCCATTCCTTCCCACCCATAGGAGCGCAGGGCCTGAATCTGGGCTTGCGCGATGTTGGTCATAGCGTTGAAGCCCTAGCCACACATTCGGATCCCGGGACGGAAAACGCCTTGCGCGATTATGCTGATCGCCGCAAAGCCGATATTCAATTGCGCAGTCTTGGAGTTGATCTGCTTAATCGCTCGCTATTGTCGCAAATGTTGCCAATAGATTTTGCTCGCGGTGCCGGTCTCTTGGCGTTGAGCCAGATCGGCCCCTTGCGTCGTCTGATCATGCGAGAAGGCATTGCACCTGTGGGGCGCACACCTTTGATGATGCAATGAGCACATCCGATTTAGATGAACCGCACTCTGCTCTGTTTGAGCACTTGCGCGAAAGGCTGCTTGAAAGCCTTGACTTGGCCATCCGCACTCTGCGAGATGATCAGATAGCAGTCAGCGCCAGTGTGCATACCACACGACGTTGCACCAAAAAGGTACGCGCCCTTCTCAAGCTCGCTCCCGTAAAGCTGAAAGAACAATCGAGAAGGGTCAGGGCCGATCTGCGACAAAGCCGAAAAGCCTTGGGCCCGGCACGCGATGCGCGCGTAGCATTTGATTTATTGTCAAAGCATTTCAGCACCCAGAATCTGGATCCTGACGATCCACCACAATTATTGAGCAATTTACACCGCATTTGCGACGACATTGAAGCACGAACCAGAGCCCAGATTTTCGAAAATGTGATTGCAAATTTGCAATCTAATGCTCAGCAAATAGCGGATTGGCCCTCACAAGACCTCAATCCATCCGAACTTCGCGAGCGCATCTGCGCGGGCTATCTTGAGGCGCGCAAATTAAGACCGCGAAAATCAAACAAGATTGATCTTGATGACCTGCATGGATTTCGCTCAGCCCTCGTCGATCATTATTATCAGTTGGATTTCTTTCATCACGCCGAAACGAAAAGATTTGCCAAGCACAAAGCTCGTTTGAAAGAGCTGCGCACACAATTAGGTCTCTATCTGGATCATTGCCATTTGCAGACATTGGCCGAGCAGCACAGCTCGCAGCATGTGCTGAGCCAAGCGAAAGACAAGAATCTGAATACCGGAAAGATCCTGCCCCGCCTCATCAAAGAGGCGCGCGAAATCTTTGACCCTTCATCTGAAGAGATGCTCGAAATCGTACAAGAATAAGCCGATCAATCGAGGCGGAATTTGCCCATTTCTCGATGCTCTGCCGCAATGCGACGCACTGTTCCCGTTACTGAGCGATAGATCAAAGTCTCGGTCTGGATAATTTCAGGACCAAACTTGACGCCCTTGAGCAAAGCCCCATCCGTCACACCTGTGGCACAGACAATGACATCGCCGGATGCCAATTCCATCATGTCATATTTTTTCTTAGGGTCTTTAATTCCCATTTTCAAAGAACGCTCACGCTTGGCCTCAGTATCGAGAATGAGGCGCCCCTGCATTTGCCCCCCGACACACCGCAAAGCGCCTGCAGCCAAAACGCCTTCCGGCGCACCGCCGGTGCCAATATACATATCAACGCCCGTCTCGCCGGGCTGAGCCGTGAAAATCACACCAGCCACATCGCCATCAGTAATCAGGCGGATGGAAGCACCCGCACGCCGACAAGCATTGATAATGTCCTGGTGACGCGGGCGATCAAGCACAAGCACTGTAATCTCGCCGGGCTTTACGCCCTTGGCTTTGGCCAAAGCTCTGACGTTTTCCTCAGGGCTGGCATCAAGATCTACCACACCCTTGGGATAACCCGGCCCAATAGCAATCTTATCCATGTAAACGTCAGGCGCATTGAGCAATGCGCCTTCTTGAGCCATGGCCATGACAGCAATCGAGCCTGGCATATCTTTGGCGCAGAGCGTTGTTCCCTCCAAAGGATCAACCGCAATATCGACCTTCGGTCCTGTGCGCGTACCAACCTTTTCACCGATGAACAACATGGGCGCTTCATCGCGTTCGCCTTCGCCAATCACAATCGTTCCATCTATAGGCAGACGATTGAGTTCGCGGCGCATCGCATCAACTGCCGCCTGATCAGCAGCCTTTTCATCACCGCGCCCACGCAGACGCGCCGCCGACACAGCCGCACGCTCGGTCACGCGCACCAGTTCCAGAGTAAGAATGCGCTCAATAATGTCCTGGCTTTGAATGATCAGATCGCTCATGCATATGTCCTTGATGAATTCAGATCCGCATAATGCGGGATGGACGTTAATTGACAGTGTGACTATTCCCGCTCGATCCGGATCACTTGCGGCTTTTCGGCGATATAGCCATCTTTCACCACATATTCGATAGCCTCGTGGATAACCGTCTCAGTTGTAGCATAAGTGATCAGCACAACTTGCACGGGATCGCCTGGGCCATTCGATGTTGTTGTACCCTTGCCCGAGCGCTGCATAATGCTCTCCAGCGAGATTTGTCGCTCCGCCATGCGCGTAGCAATCGAGGCAAAAGCACCCGGACGATCAAAGACGGACAAGCGAATATAATAACCCCCTTCGTGACGCTGCACCGCCACGCGCGGGGAATGATCAAGTGTTGCAACCGGCAGACCAAGCGGCACAGAGCGCACACCCTTGGCAATGTCGGAAATATCAGCAACCACAGCAGAGGCTGTCGCCTCGCCACCCGCGCCTGGACCAACAAGGGTAAGTTCTTTCACCGCATCCGCATCAATCGTTACAGCATTGGTCACGCCCATGACTTGCGCGATTGAGGATGAGCGCGGCACCATTGTGGGATGCACACGCTGTTCAATCCCCTTGGCTGTACGCTGCGCTACGCCGAGCAATTTGATGCGATAACCAAGCTCTTCAGCAGATTGAAGATCCGCCAGAGAAATGGATTCAATCCCTTCTATATGAACAGCACCGGCATCTATCGCTGTGCCAAAAGCCAGAGAAGAGAGGATGGATAATTTATGCGCCGTATCAAAGCCACCAATGTCGAAGGTGGGATCAGCTTCAGCATAGCCAAGACGCTGCGCCTCTGCCAAACAATCTGCAAAAGACATATGCTCGCGCTCCATGCGCGAGAGAATGTAATTGCACGTGCCATTCAATATGCCATAGACGCGCTCAATCTGATTGCCAGCAAGACCTTCGCGCAAAGTTTTGACAATCGGAATACCGCCTGCAACAGAAGCCTCGAATGCAAGTGCCACGCGTTTATCTTCGGCGAGCTTGGCTAATTCCATCCCGTGCTTGGCGAGCAAAGCCTTATTGGCTGTGACCACTGATTTGCCTGCATTGAGCGCCGCTTCAACCGATAAACGTGCAGGCCCTTCATCGCCGCCAATGAGTTCAACAAAAATGTCGATTTTTGTCGATTTGGCCAAAGCCACAGGATCATCAAACCATTCGACATGCGACAGATCAACACCACGATCGCGTTTGCGATCACGCGAACTCACAGCGATCAGCACAATCGAGCGGCCGGTGCGGCTGGCCAAAGCATTGCTTTGACGCTCCAACAGACGCATGACAGAAACGCCAACGGTTCCTAATCCGGCTATACCAACACGAATGGGCTCGACCATGAGTAAGACTGACTGGTTAGAGTAAGAGGTTGAAGTGCCGATCAGCTTTGCAATTAAGCATTAAGCTTGCAATCTCCGATCAAGCCTGGTTGCGCGATTTCAGTTGAATGACATTATCGAGAATTGTATCGGCGCTATCAAAGAAGCGCCGGATACCACGCGCGGCCTGACGAATACGTTGTTCATTTTCAACAATGGCGAGACGCACAAATTCATCGCCATATTCACCAAAGCCAATGCCAGGGGCAACCGCCACATCCGCTTTTTCAATGAGCAATTTTGAAAATTCCAAACTGCCCAGATGACGGAATTTCTCGGGCACAGGAACCCATGCGAACATAGTCGCTTGCGGCGCAGGCATGTCCCAGCCAGCAGCGGCAAAGCTCTCCACAAGCACATCGCGCCGGCGACGATAAATATTGCGCATCTCAACAATGCAATCATCCGGCCCATTTAATGCCGCCGTTGCCGCAACCTGAATAGGCGTATAAGCGCCATAATCCAGATAGCTCTTCACACGTGCGAGAGCTGCCAATAAGCGCTCATTGCCAACGGCAAAACCGATACGCCATCCCGCCATGGAAAATGTTTTCGACATAGAGGAGAATTCAACTGCCACGTCATTGGCGCCGGGAATCTGTAAAATAGAAGGCGGCGGATTGTCGTCAAAATAGACTTCGGCATAAGCGAGGTCCGATAGAACAAAGATTTCGTGCTTCTTCGCAAAGGCGACGAGATCCTTATAGAAATCGAGCGAAGCCACTTTCGCAGTCGGATTGGATGGATAACACACCACAACTGCAATGGGCTTGGGAATAGAATGCGTAACAGCGCGCTCGAGTGTGCTGAAGAAATCCGGCGTGGGATCAGCCGGCACCGAGCGAATGACACCACCTGCCATCAAAAAGCCAAAGGCATGGATGGGATAAGACGGATTGGGCACAATCACCACATCACCGGGCGCAGTGATCGCCTGTGCCATATTGGCAAAGCCCTCTTTCGATCCCAGAGTTGTGATGACTTGTGTATCGGGATTGAGCTTCACGCCAAAGCGCCGCTCATAATAACCCGCCTGTGCGCGCCGCAAACCCGCAATGCCCTTGGAGGCAGAATAGCGATCCGTGCGTGGCTTACCTGCCGTTTCAACCAGTTTTTCGATGACATGGCGCGGGGCTGGCAGATCCGGATTACCCATGCCAAGGTCAACAATGTCAGCGCCGGCCAGACGAGCCTGCGCCTTGAGCCTATTCACATGCTCAAAAACATAGGGCGGTAGTCTGCGCACACGGTGAAAGTCGTTCATCAGCGTAATCCCGATTCAAGTCCCTACGGTCTAAACGATTGTCGCCCTGGGGTCCATGGTAAGTCATCCAGTCAGAGCTATTTGGTGTGGTCGTTTATTTGATTTGGCAGGTCAGAATACAGGGAGCAGCGGCAGGCGGTTTGCGGACGGTTTTGGCAGCCTTTTTGGCCCCTGCGGCCGATTGGCCCTTAAGTGTGGGAGGTCTTTGCTCTGCCAGAGCTGCATTGCGGGTAAGCACTTGCTGCAATTCGGCTTCACGAGCGCGGATTTGATCCCCGCTCAGGGGCTTGCCTTTGGGCTGGGAACGGGCGGCATGAACAGGGATAAATCCCTGCTGGTTGGCTTTACCACGCGATTTTTGAACAAAATCGGCCGCAGGTGGCACATCTGTCTTTTGTTGAAAGGCCTTGGCAAGGGCGGCCAATCCATCACCATTGGCCTCTTGCGCCCATAAGGGAGCCGGGACAATCCCCCCCGAAAGAAAGATCAAAAGCCCAGCAGCCGATAAACTCAACACATTTCGAGACTTCATCTGAACGATAACCCCTGTGGCAGAGAATCGGCCATCTTCGCCCAATGGCGCATTGTGCCATATCTGTCTTATGATCCTAATATGGCGTAAACTGGGTTCAGGCTCCATTTGAAATTCAGGCTCTGAGCAGTTTGACGGTACGGGGGACAAATGACCAGAAAGACCGGCAAGGCAGAGGAGATCGCCCCACAGGCTCAGCCTATTGCCCTCAAACCAGAGCCCCGCAATCCGAACGGCCCTAACGCCGAGGAGATAAATCCAAAATTGCCTGATATGGAGGCCTTATCGACCAATATGGCGCGTCTAATTGGGGAAGGCGGTAAAGTCCTATCCGCCTATCTCAAGCCTATTGAAAGCGGCAAGACCAATTCAGACATGGCTGAACATGTCTCCGATGCCGTCAAAACGCTTGGCCGTGTAGCTGAATGCTGGCTCTCGGATCCGCAAAAAACCCTTGAGGCACAATCCGCCCTCTCTCAACAATTCATCTCGCTGTGGTCGCAAACTCTGCACCGCCTGCAAGGCGAGACAGTCGCACCAGTCGTGCCACTCGACAAATCCGACAAGCGCTTTGCCGATCCAGAATGGCAGACCAATCCTTATTTTGATTTTCTGCGTCAGGCCTATCTGATTGGCACCAATTGGGCCAATGATATTGTCGCCAAGACGCAAGGACTGGATCCATTCGAGAAACAAAAAGCCGAATTTTATTTGCGTCAGATTAGCGGTGCGATTTCGCCTTCCAATTTCCTTGCCACTAATCCTGAATTGCTGCGCGAGACATTTGTGCAAAATGGCGAAAATCTCGTGCGCGGACTTCATATGCTGGCGGAGGATATTGAAGCTGGCAAAGGCCAGGTGAAAATTCGCCAGAGCGATTCCTCCAAACTCGTGCTGGGCGTTGATATGGCCAATACGCCGGGCAAAGTTGTGTTTCGCAATGATCTGATTGAGCTAATTCAATATACGCCAACAACGGAGCAGGTTTATCGCAGGCCCTTGCTGATCCTGCCGCCCTGGATCAATAAATTTTATGTGCTCGACCTCAACCGCGAGAAAAGTTTCATTCGATGGTGTGTAGCACAAGGCCTCACTGTCTTTGTCGTCTCATGGGTCAATCCTGATGAACGCCATGCCGATAAGGATTTTGAAGCCTATATGGAAGAGGGCATATTTGCCGCACTCTCTGCAATTGAACAAGCAACCGGCGAGCGGCATGTCTCGGCCATGGGTTATTGTGTCGGTGGCACTTTGCTGGCTGTCACACTCGCTTATATGGCCGCAACAAATGATGATCGCATACAAAATGCGACTTTCCTGACCACGCAAGTTGATTTCACCGATGCGGGGGATCTGAAGGTTTTTGTTGATGCCGAGCGCATCAAGAACCTTGAAGAGAAAATGCACGAAACAGGCTATCTGGAAGGCGCGCGCATGGCCGCAGCCTTTAATATGTTACGCCCGAGTGAATTGATCTGGTCCTATGTAGTCAATAATTATCTCAAGGGCAAAGAGCCCATGCCCTTTGATCTGTTGAGCTGGAATTCAGATTCCACCCGCATGCCAGCAGCCAATCATGCCTTTTATCTGCGTCATTGCTATTTGCAGAATGATCTCTCGCAAGGACGCATGCAGATTGGCAATGTCACTCTTGATCTGCACAAGGTGAAAATCCCGATCTATGAACTGGCCGCCAAGGAAGATCATATTGCCCCTGCCCGCTCGGTGTTTACGGGTGCCAAATTATTTGGCGGCGATGTGCGCTATGTGCTGTCTGGATCAGGTCATATTGCTGGCGTCGTTAATCCTGCCGACAAGCCCAAATATCAATATTGGACGGGTGGAAAGCCAGACGGCACATTTGATGCCTGGGTCACATCAGCCACAGAACATCCCGGCAGCTGGTGGCTGGATTGGATCGATTGGATGAAGCAACAAGCGCCCGAGCAAGTGCAGGCTCGTCAACCCGGTCAGGGTAAATTAACTGTATTGGGCGATGCGCCGGGCGAATATGTAAAAGTCAAAGCCTGAGCTTCAAATGCATAAACTCTCAAAACAAAAGGCCGGGCAAACCCGGCCTTTTCAGTTTTAAACCCGCTTGCTCTGCGACAAGCTTAGTATTTGGCAACAACAGCCTTGGTCGGCTGATCAAAGCGATAACGCAGACCAACCGATATAATGTCGACACGCGATTTCACATCAGCTGTCAAAGTCGCTGCAGCAGTGGTAAAGGCAGGATTGACAGCACTTGTGATCGACACAGGTGTTGAACGCGCTGCGAAGATATGGGTGTATCCCACATCAAGCGTGGTCTTTTCTGAGATCACATAATTGGCACCAATGCTGGCCCAGATGCGATCATTATCAGGCAGACGCAAACCGCGCACGGCATCGCTAATGGGCGAATGCTCATAAGCAAGGCCTGCACGCATGGTCAGATCCTTGTTCCATTTATATTCAGCACCAGCCGAAGCGAACCAGCCATTTCTATAACGGAAGTCCAATGCAGCAGGCGGCGGGCAGATAGCGCCAGCTGCAGTGCAAGTGATCGGGAATGTGCCAAACACACTCCAACCCGACCATTCATACCCAGCCAAAACAGTCCATTGATCATTGATCTTCTGCTTGAGACCAATTGTCAGCGTGTCAGGCAGTTTGATTGTCGACTGAATCCCATAAGAGCCAGCAGGAAGAACCGGAGCGAGAGCAATACTGATCGTATTATTGCCCTTGATCTGCTCACGAACCTGCGAGCGATAGCCAATGCCAATCTCAGTGCCAGCGGCCGGCTTGATCGTCACACCCGCAGTGAAACCATAGCCCCAGTTCTTGCCATTGAGAATGAGCGTGGGAGGTGTTGCAACGCCAGCAGCCAGTGCAGAGGTGAAGCGCGCTGAAAACTGCATAGCCTGAACGCCAACGGCCACAGAAATCATATCGCTGATCTTATAAGCGATCATCGGTGTGATATTGGTGGATCGGGCTTCCGAAGTTAGTGCAAAAGTCTGACCAGCCCACATGGGCAAGGATTTGGTTGCAAGACCAAAAGGCGCACCAACATTCAGGCCAACCCACAAATTACTATTGACCTGATAGGAAGTGGTTGAGCCAGGCACAAGGGCATTCAAACCAATCTCTGCGCCGGGCAAAGCACCTAAAGTGCCGCCTGTGGGATTGATCTTGGCATAGGGAATAATGCCCGTAACACTCCAAGCGGACTGCCAGCCTGCATTATCTGTGAGGGTTGCCGGATTCCAGAAGGCCGACCCAAGACCAGCGCCTCCGGCCGCAGCACCTGCAAAAGACAGGCCCTGACCTGCCGCGCTCTGCTCACGAATGGCAAAGCCGCCTGCATGGGCCTGTGTGACGCCAGCCAGCAAAGCGGCAAAAGCAACGCTCGACAAAATGGACTTGTTGAAATTGGATGACATTGAACCCCTCCGGTGCCAGCTCGATTCTGATAGGTTTATTCGAGCCCGATTGGTTGAGAGTTAAACCATCTGCGATCCAACGAGCAAGACCCAAAAGCCAAGCCAGTCAGACCGAAAGCTGGAATCAAACCCAACGTTGCGTGGAAACTAGATTAAAATGAGCAACTTGTCGAAAGAAACGCTCTTGCTTGCGTCTCTCAATTCAAAGCGTTTGCACAGGATTTGGGCGAACGTGTTCTTTTAGCCACAGGTTAAAGGGTCATTAAACCGGATCAGCCCTGTTGAAGACCCAGCATGAGCTCAAGATTTTGCACCGCAGCACCAGAAGCGCCCTTGCCCAGATTGTCGAGCCTGGCCACCAGCACAGCATGGCGACGCGCTTCATTGCCATAGACCCGCAATTCCAGATTATTGCTGCCATTGAGCGCTTGCGGCTCAAGCTTGCCAGATGAATCGACATCAAGGGTTTTTACAAAAGTGCTTTGTGCATAATGCGCCTTGAGCACAGCTTGAAGATCGCTGGCCTTGGGTCGATGCGGCAAGTCATCGAGATGCAAAGGAATGCTTACCAACATGCCCTGCCTGAAATCTGCAACCGAGGGCACAAAAATCGGACGGCGATCCAACTTTGAATATGTCACAATCTCCGGCAAATGCTTGTGCTCAAGGCCCAATGCATAGAGTTCGAAATCCGGCGCCTGTCTGGCCTCATAAGCCTCGATCATGCTTTTGCCGCCACCGCTATAGCCAGACACCGCATTGATTGTCAGCGGCGCTGTCTCTTATACACATCTGACGCTGCCGACGATACTCCTTGTGT
>OMIJ01000111.1 GCA_900299065.1 Hyphomicrobiales bacterium | reverse complement strand
CGTGGGCTCGGAGATGTGTATAAGAGACAGTCTGCGCAATGGCCTGACAAGTTCAATTGCCCTTGAGGTCTCAAGTCCGAAACTTTCTGCTTCTTTTAAAGGCGAGACAGCTTTCGGCAATTCTCCCAAAATCGATGGCAAGCTATCTGTCTCGACAACCTCCCTGCGTGATCTTCTGGCCGCCTATGACCTAGAGCCAGGCCTGCCAGGGCCTTTACAAAAATTCTCCCTGACCAGCCAAATCCACAGCAATGGCCAGACTTATTCGCTTGAACAGGCGAGTTTGAAAGCTGATGGCAATATCTATGAAGGCACACTCGCCCTGACCAGACGCGATGGACGCCCACTTTTGTCCGGCACTTTGGCAACAGATCAATTAACACTGAACCCCTTTCTATCTGACTTGCCCGATTTTCTCACTGCCGAAGGCAATTGGTCACAAAATGAAATTCGTCTGTTTGACTCGCGCACTCTTGATCTTGATTTACGCCTCTCCGCTTCACTGGCACGTCTCCAGAAAATTCAAATCAAAAACGCCGGAATGGCCATTAAATCGACAGAAGAGCAAATCGATTTTGCTTTATTCGATGCCCTCTCTGGCAATGGGCATATCAAAGGTCGCCTGAACGCTGCACGCCATAGCGAAGGGCTGCAATTGCGCTTGAATGCAAACTTGCAAGACCTTGAAAGCGGAAAAGTTCTGGGGGATTTGCTGCGCAATAATCCGCTTATGGGCACGATCAATGGTCAGATCATGCTCGATACTTATGGGCGCGACATTGCCAGCCTGATGCAAGCCCTCACGGGCACGATTGATGTAGAGATCGAGAATGGCGATGTGATCGGTATTGATCTTGATCAGGCCTTGCGTCGCTCGGAGAAGCGACCCCTCTCAGTGCCTCTGGAAATCAGACGCGGCCGCACCAGTTTCACCAAAGCAAAAATTCTGGCTCGATGCGAAGGCGGCTTTCTAATCCTTGATCAGGCGCAAGCCAGCGGCTTTAATCTGGCCTCTAATCTTGAAGGACGCCTATCCTTTGTTGAGCGCACTTTTGCTCTGCGTCTGTCCAGCCAGCAGACAGCGCAAGATGGCAGCTCCAAACCCGACGCACAAAGATTGCTGCTAGATTTGACCGGCCCGTGGGAATCGCCGCGCTTCGACTTTGATTTCGACAGCCTGATCCGCCGCTCGGAAGCTGCCGCACCCCTGTTGAGCCTGACGCCTGCCAAAGCACGCTGACTTAAAACGTAGCTTGACGATTGGCTCTTTGACGCAAAACAGCTCCCGCAATCAGAGCAAAAGCAATCACGCCAATCAGCAAAGCGGATATCGCATTCACTTCCGGCGTCACGCCAAGGCGCACCTGACTATAAATGCGCATGGGCAAAGTTGTGGAGCCCGGCCCGGAGGTGAAAGAGGCGATGACCAGATCATCCAATGACAACATCATCGAAAGCAGAAAACCTGACTGAATCGCCGGAGCAGCCAAAGGCAAAGTAATGCTGAAAAAGGTGCGCAGAGGCTTTGCCCCCAAATCCATCGCAGCTTCAATCAAGGACCGATCCATCGCCATGAAACGGGGCTGCACGACAACCGCAACAAAGCACATTCCAATGCTGGCATGTGCGATGATCATGGTTGGTAATCCTCGGTCCATATCCAAAGCAACAAACAATAAGAGTAGCGCAAGACCGGAAATCACTTCAGGCATGACCAGCGGCGCGTAAATCATACCAGCAAAGATCATGCGACCTTTGAAACGCGGATAACGCGCCAAACCATAAGCTGCCAATGTGCCCAGAATGGTTGCCAATGTGGCTGAGACCAGAGCCAGCACCAGACTATTCCATACACTCGACAGCATTTGTTCATTGCTCAACAAGTAGCCATACCAGCGTGTTGAAAAGCCTGCCCACACAGTGACCAGCCGCGATTCATTAAAGCTGAAAACAATCAAAAGAAGGATTGGTACATAGAGAAAGCCAAAGCCTGCCAGCAATATCAGACGATGCGCCCAACGCGCCGGCGCCCTCAAAGGCCCTCCCTCGCAATATTGGATTGCAGTTTTTCATAAGCCCAGATCGGTAAAAGCAGCAGCGCCAATAGCACCACCGCTGCAGCCGCGGCACTGGGCCAATCGCGATTATCGAAGAAATCAACCCAGATCGTGTGGCCGATCATCAAGGTCTGCGACCCGCCCAAAAGATCGGGAATAACAAATTCTCCAATGGCCGGAATAAAAACCAGCAAAGATCCTGCAATCACGCCCGGCAGAGACAGGGGAAATGTGACACGCCAAAAGGCTGACCAGGGATGGGCACCAAGATCTTCCGCAGCTTCCAGCAAACTTTGATCCTGCCGTTCAATGGCGACATAAATAGGCAAGATCATAAAAGGCAGATAAGAATAGACAATACCAATCAGCACAGCCGCATCGGTTGCGAAAATCTGCAGAGGCTCGTCAATCACGCCAAGCCAGATCTAAAGATGATTGAGAAAGCCTTCATCCTTGAGAATGGCAATCCAGGCATAAACGCGAATGAGAAAGCTTGTACAAAAGGGCGCGACAGCCAGACCAAAAAACAAAGACCGCCAGCGTTGATCCAAACGCGCTAGTGACAAGGCAAAAGGATAGGCAATCAGCAAACAAACAGTCGTCGCCAGCCCTGCCAATCGCAAGGAGGAGAGATAAGAATCGAGATAGAGCGGATCATTGAATAGGCCTTGATAGGATTCCAGCGACAACATCGCCAGCCAGTCCATCCATTGCGCACCATCAAGAGTGAAATCAAAAACCGGCAGATAGGGCGGGCGCGCCAGAACCGTTTGTGAAAAGGAGATTTTGATCACCATCACAAAGGGCATAGCAAAGAAGATCACCATCCAGATCATAGGCGCATAAATCGCCCAGGGCCTGCGGCGCGGCTCTGTCAGCTCAAAGGAGGACGATTCCTCACTCATGCGCCAAGCACACGCATGCGATCAGCAGGCAGATTGATCTTCACCGCCGCCCCGCGTTCAAAGGCATGAGACTTGGTGCTGATTTGCACCGCCTCAATCATTTTTCCATCTGCCAATTGCACGCGCAAAAGCTGACGCTCGCCCAGAAAGACTATGTCGTGCACAAGCCCATCGAGACCCGTTTGGACCAAGCTTGATGCGGGCAAAATGTCCACATCCTCCGGACGCAGAGCCAGACGCAAACGCGCTCCCACACTATGGCCTGAGATGGGCATGATAAGCAGAGCGCCATTGCTCAAACGCACACTCATTTCACCTGATACGATTGCACTTACTTCTGCATCAAAGAGATTCACCTTGCCGATAAAGCCGGCAACAAAATCATTTGCGGGCTGATCATAAATTTCACGCGGAGAGCCAATTTGTTCAATGCGCCCTGCCCGCATCACAGCCATGCGCTGCGCCATACCCATGGCCTCATCCTGATCATGAGTCACCAGCATGAAGCTCGTCCCCAATTCGCGTTGTATACGTATGAGTTCAAATTGGGTTTCTTCGCGAAGTTTGCGATCAAGCGCCGCTAAAGGCTCATCGAGTAATAAAAGGCGCGGTCGTTTGACCAGAGCTCTGGCCAAAGCCACACGTTGCTTTTGCCCGCCCGACAATTGCTGCGGCTTGCGCTTGCCAAGGCCTGAGAGCTGAACAAGATCAAGAATAGCATTCACCCGCGCTGCAATCTCGGAGCGGTTCACACCATCTTGCACCAGACCAAAGGCAATATTGCGCTCGACATCCATATGCGGGAACAAAGCATAAGACTGGAACATCATATTTACTTGCCGCCGATAGGCAGGAAGATGCGAAACATCCTCCCCATCAATGATGACGTTACCACGATCAACCTGTTCAAATCCGGCGATAAGGCGCATCAAACTTGTCTTGCCACAGCCTGAAGGGCCCAGCAGGGCAAAGAACTCGCCCTGTTTTATCTCCAGCGAGACATCATCCACAGCCCGCACAGACCCAAAATTTTTGGAAATTGAGGTCAGGCGAAGGATGGCGTCACTCATCGCGCTTGGTCACCCGCCTGCATGGAACGCTTGGCTGCCAGCAATGTATTTTGCATCAGCATGGCAATGGTCATCGGACCAACCCCACCGGGGACGGGCGTAATGGCTGCGGCCTGTTTGGCCGCCTCGGCATAATCAACATCGCCCACAAGCTTGGTGCGCGGTCTGCCGGCGGCATCCAAGCCTTCACCCGTAATGCGATTGATACCAACATCAATGACCAAAGCGCCGGGCTTGATCCAATCCCCCTTGATCATGTGCGGGCGACCAACAGCCGCCACAACAATATCTGCACGGCGCACTTGTGCGGCTAAATCCCTGGTGCGCGAATGCGCCAGTGTTACCGTGCAAGATTCTGCCAGCAGCAATTGCGCCATGGGCTTGCCAACAATGTTGGAGCGACCCACAACAATAGCATCAAGCCCAGATAAAGTGAGATTGATCGTCTGCGCCGCCTCTTTCAACAAAAGCATGGAGCCAAAGGGCGTGCAGGGCACGAGTGCGCGGTCGAGATCACCAATCGCCAGCAGACCCGCATTAATAGGGTGAAATCCATCAACATCCTTATCAGGACGTATGGCTTCCAGAATTCGCGTGGCATCTATACCAGCTGGCAAAGGCAATTGGACCAATATGCCATGAATTGCAGGATCATCATTGAGCTTTTCGACCAAAGCCAGCAAATCGCTTTGCGAGGTCTCGATTGGCAGAGTGTGCTGCACGGAATGAAATCCGCATTCTTGCGCGGCCTTGCCTTTGGAGCGCACATAGACCTGACTGGCCGGATCTTCCCCAACCAAAACAACAGCCAGCCCCGGCTTGCAGCCTTGCTGGATCATCGCCCCCGTCTCCTGGGCCAAGCGCGCCAGAACTTTTGCCGACATGGCCTTGCCATCAATCGCCAAAGCGCCAAAGCCCAAAGGGCGTAAAATGTCCGAGCTGGAATTATTCTGGCTATTGCTCATTGCACATCCGCATCAATCGGCCTCATCAGCTTTTGGCAGAGCGCTTTGGCCCTGCCAAGATCAATCATCCATAAAACCTTCACTGCGCCAAGAAGCAATAGTGCGCTTCATGCTGGCGGCTCTCGCCGGGAGCCAAAAGAATCATGGACGGCTTTTGCTTGAGCTCGCCATCAAAATCCACCCCATCTCCATGGCCGGTCCAGCTTTCAATCGAGACAAAGGGTGCCTTGGGCAACGACCATAGCGCCCAATGGGGAAAATCCCGCACTCTGATCTCTAACCCCTGCCCCTGCCCATTATGCAGACGTAGCCATTGGCTTTTGGCATTGAGGAAACACAGCGCCTCCTGATCCAATAATCCGGGCGCGAGCGGCAAATCCCGGCCCCGCAAAGGAATGGGATGTGAATGGGGCGAGAACAGCCCTCCTTCAGCAATCCTGGGCACGAGGGGCTCTTCTTCTGCGCCAAATTCAATCCGATGATCCTCACGCCGCCCCCCGATGAAGGGCCAGACAAAGCCCGGATGCAGACCGCAGGCATAGGGCATTACCTGATCCGAGCCATTTTCAACCTGCAAAATGACGCGCAAACTCTCTTCTTCTAGCCGATAAAGCACATGCAAAGCGAAGGCGAAGGGATAATGGATCAGCGTCTTGGGGGAATGATCAAGCCGCAAATGCAAATGATCTGCCCCATGATCTATGGGCTCGAAAGCCTCACTTGCAGCAAAGCCATGCACTGAAATGGGATAATGTTTCCCATCGACAAGGATGCGGCCGTTTCTTGCCCATCCCACAATGGGAAAAAGAATGGGGGCCGTTTGCGGCCAAATCTCTGGCGCGCCCGACCAGATGAGATCCTGCCCATGACATTGCCATTGGCGCAGCTCGGCGCCTCTGCGAGCAATCCGCGCTCTGGCCCAACCTCGGGAAAGGATAAAATCCTGAATCATCTGCCACGCCCCTCGAAAACTGGTGGCAAAGGACAGATGAATTGTCAAAACCGGAAGAACAAGGACTGAAACGGTCGAGCTAAGACAATATGAGGTTTATAAGTAATTGATAATTATATATTTTTTGACAAGCCCTCAACTTGTTCAGATTGATCAAGGTCAAGGCGACGATTTGCCCCGCCCCTATAGTGGATGATGCTTGCTCGCCCGCCTTGCGCCACCAAACCGGCTTCGGGTAAAGTAAGATCCTGATCAGCTGTGGATGTTATAGTCCCTGCTGGATGTTTGCATGTTCGTTCCACCTTAAGGGTGGTGATGGAAGGATTGGGTATGGATTACCGGAGCCACTTCGATCAGGCGATTGCTCGTCTGAAGGCGGAACGGCGTTACCGTGTATTTGCGGATTTGGAGCGCGATGCGCTGCGCTTCCCTCTCGCCCTTTGGCGTCCAACCAGTGATGCCAACCTCACCCGCGAAGTCATCATCTGGTGTTCGAATGATTATCTCACAATGGGTGGCCATCCAGATGTCATCGAGGCTGTGAGCCAGGCCGCTCATCGCCATGGCGCTGGCGCAGGCGGCACACGCAATATTTCTGGCACGCATCACCCCATCGTCGCACTTGAACATGAACTTGCCGATCTACACGGCAAGCCTGCGGCGCTTGCCTTCACTTCGGGTTGGATCTCCAATCTTGCCGGCATTTCGACCATTGCCAGCCTTCTGCCAAATTGCCTGATCCTGTCCGATGCTTTGAATCATAATTCGATGATCGAGGGCGTGCGCCGCTCGGGTGCAGAACGTCAGATCTGGCGTCATAATGACATGGCCCATTTGGAAGAATTACTGAAAGCCGCTGGCCCTGATCGTGCCAAGCTGATTGTTTTCGAGAGCCTGTATTCCATGGATGGCGACATTGCGCCTGTGCGCGAGATTGTCGCTCTCGCCAAGGCCTATAATGCCATGACCTATGTGGATGAAGTGCATGCGGTTGGCATGTATGGCGCACGTGGTGGCGGCATTTGTGAGCGCGAAGGCGTCATGGCTGATATTGACGTCATTGAAGGCACCCTAGCCAAAGGCTTTGGCACTTTGGGTGGCTATATTGCTGCCGATGCCAATATCATTGACGCTGTACGCAGCTATGCGCCCTCTTTCATCTTCACCACCGCTTTGCCCCCGACAGTGGCCGCTGGTGCAGCCTCCGCTGTGCGTCACCTCAAAACATCTTCATCTGAGCGCGAACAGCATCAGAAAATGGCCGCCCTGACCAAACACGCCCTCAGAGCCGCTGGCATGCCTGTAATGGACAATCAATCGCATATCGTCCCAGTCATGGTGGGAGATGCCGAGCAATGCAAAGCTGCCAGCGATCTCTTGCTCGAGCGCCACGGCATTTACATTCAACCGATCAATTATCCAACTGTTGCAATGGGAACTGAGCGTCTGCGCATCACACCCACGCCACGCCATACGCCAGAACATGTGGCTGAACTCGTCGAAGCCATGGTTGATGTCTGGAAAACTTTGGGCCTCAAATTCGTTGAGACCAATATTCATCCCCTGCCCAAGCGCGAGGGACAGAGCGAGTCAGCAAATGCAGCTGATCCACGCTGCAGCTATGTGGATATGAAGCGCGCCGCTGAATGAGCGGGCAAAAAATTATCGCTCATTCCTGAGTGTTCATTCCTGAGACTGTGGCGAGCTCGTCTCGCCAGTCTTCCAGCGCTTGACCACGCCTGAGTCAATATCAAACAGATCAAGCACACGCCCGACCGAATGATTGACGATGTCATCAATCGATTGCGGCCTATTGTAAAAGGCTGGCACGAGTGGCGCAACAATCGCGCCCATATCGGAGAGGCTGAGCAAAGTGCGCAAATGGCCTGAATGCAGCGGCGTCTCACGCACCCCCAGCACAAGCCGGCGACGCTCCTTAAGCACCACATCGGCTGCTCTGCTCATCAAGGAGCTTGTAACACCTGTAGCAATCTCACTCATGGTGCGGATCGAACAAGGCATGATAGCCATGCCCATAGTGCGAAACGAGCCGGACGAAATCGACGCACCAATATCACCAATGGGATGATAAAAATCAGCCAGATCTCGTACATCTTTGGCCTTGAGATCGCTCTCATAGCCCAGTGTCATTTCAGCGGCTTTCGTCATCACCAAATGGGTTTGAATGCCTGAAGCGCGCAACACTTCGAGCATGCGAATGCCATAGACAATGCCGGAGGCACCGCTAATGCCAACGATAAGGCTGGAAGCACTTTTGCTTGAAGCAAGGTGATCTGAAGATTGTGCGCTCAAAAATTGTCCTAACTTGGGTTTGAAAGCTGATCTGAAACAGATTGTACCGCAAGGTCAAGTTTGCTGATCATTATTGTCGAGCGCGCCCACAAGCGGCTCGACATCAGGAGCGGGAAAATTCACACCCAGACATTTGGCATAAGCGCTCATATCATCCAAAGCAAGTTGCGACGAATAAGGGCAAGCTTTGCCCCAGTCATTGAGGGGGCGAAGTGCAAATAAGCCCTCCTGCTGCAGACGTTCCGCCTCAAGCTCTATCGCTTTGACGCGCTCTCTGAATGCATGCACATCAAGCCCTTTAAAAGCCTCTGGCGGCTCTTTGAGAAATCGGCGCGCCTCACGCAATTTGATGACACCATTGAGCCGCCAATCTCGCATTTGCGAATCCATGACTTGCACATCCTCCTGCATCAAAGCCCGGCCATTGCGGGCCAGAAACAGACAGAACAGCAAAATATTCACATCCACCCCGCACTGATCCTGCAAGCGCACACAGGCCGCTGGCACGCCGGGACGGCCGTAGATCTGAAGAGAAAATGTCCAGAAGGGGGAAGCTGGGGCCATGCGCTCACACATTGATCATTGCGCATGATTACCATTGGCGCCGGGAAATTTCGACCCCTGCCGCCCAATTGCCCTTTGGACCGCGGACAGGCCATGCTAAATGGGTGCAGATAGACGATAATGCCCATTGGAGCCCATATGGCGCACAAGCCTCCCCATCTCGATCTGCCGCTGCGGCCAAGGCGCAATCGGCGCACCGATTGGTCGCGTCGCTTGGTGCGCGAACATGAAATCAGCGCCAATGATCTGATCTGGCCGATCTTCATCATTGAAGGCAATAATCGTCGCGAGCCTGTAGCCTCCATGCCGGGCGTGGAGCGCCTCTCGATTGACCTTGCCGTCAAAGCCGCGGAACAGGCCGCAAAGCTGCGTATTCCGGCACTCGCTTTATTTCCCAACACAGATAAAAGCCTGCGCAATGAAACAGGCAGTGAGGCTTTCAATCCTGATAATCTGGTCTGCCGCACCGTGCGCGCACTTAAAGCCAATGTGCCCGACATTGGCGTAATGTGTGATGTCGCGCTCGATCCTTACACCAGCCATGGCCATGATGGTCTGTTGCGCGGTGATGAGATCGTCAATGATGAGACGGTTGCAGCGCTTGTCGAACAATCGCTCAATCAGGCGCGCGCGGGCTGCGATATTATTGCGCCTTCCGACATGATGGATGGACGCATCGGCGCGATCCGCGCGGCTCTGGATGCAGAAGCCTTTGAGCATGTGCAAATCATGGCCTATGCCGCCAAATATGCCTCGGCCTTTTATGGCCCATTTCGGGATGCAGTCGGCTCTGGCGGCTTTCTCAAAGGCGACAAGCGCACTTATCAAATGGACCCGGCCAATTCTGATGAGGCCTTGCGTGAAGTGGCCCTCGATCTGGAACAGGGCGCCGATATGGTCATGGTCAAACCCGGCATGCCCTATCTGGATATTTGCCGCCGCGTGAAGGAAGAATTTGGCGCACCCACCTTCGCCTATCAGGTCTCGGGTGAATATGCGATGATCATGGCCGCCGCGCAAAATGGCTGGATTGATGGTGACAAGGCCATGGTTGAAAGCATTATGGCCTTCAAGCGGGCGGGCTGCGATGGCGTGCTCACCTATTTCGCCCCCAGAATTGCCGAGAAAATGGCTCAGGGCCTATGATAGCTTTTCATCTTTGTGAAGAGTTTGGAGAGGATCTTGTGCGATAAGATCCAGCTTATTCTGTCAATCTAATGGCTCTATGGCTGCGCCGGACGCGACCTGATGACAAATTCCTCGCCCTCCGATCTGGCCAGTTCTGCACTGCCTGACACACAGGAAGGATTGCGTCGCAAACGCTTCTTCGCTTTTATCGATGATCTGCTTTTCATCACCATGATCTATGTGGTGATCATGCTGGTCCTCGGCATTTTGGGGCTTGCACCTAGCGGGCGGCCATTCCTCTTTGCTCCCATTCTCTATCCCTTGATCGCTTTAGTCTATAACGCCTTCACAATAGGGCGGAATGGTCAGGGCACACCGGGCATGCTCATCATGGGCGTGCAAATGCATCAAAGTAATGGCGCGAGGCCCAGTGCTCTCAATGGTGCAGCTCATGCTCTGTTCTTCTATCTCAGTATTAGTCTGCTCACCCCGTTCATTCTGATTTTAGGGATGAAATCGCCCTCAAAGCGCTTTCTGCATGATCGGTTGGCCGGTGTCCTATTGACCGTTCAGGCGATTCCTGAAAGCTAGGCAGACCATGTATTATGAACCCGGCCGCGATCAGCCCCCAGATCTGTTCCAGTCCTTGCCCGAGCTGCCCGATGCGGCCTTTGAGGGCGTTCGCACACGCCGGATACTGGCCATTGTGATTGATCTCACTTTCATCACCCTGATCAGCTTTCCCCTTGGTTTTCTGCTGATCTTCATGGGCATACCAACTTTGGGGGTGACCTGGCTGTTTCTGCCCGTGCTCTATCCCCTGCTGGCACTGGTTTATAATGGCCTGACCATAGCGGGACGTCGGCACGCAACGCCTGGCATGTATCTGATGGATCTGGAAATGCGCCTGATTGATGGCGCGCCTGTGCCATTCCTACTGGCAGCCATCCACGCCGTCCTTTATTATATCAGCTGGATTTTGACGCCGCTGATCCTCGCTGTCAGCCTCTTTACAAGGGGTAAAAGATGTCTGCACGATATTCTGACCAATATTGTGATTATCCGCCGTCCCATCTGAATTCTAATCTCCGCAACCGTCAGGTAATGATCATCTGACAGTCTAAGTCCTTCTCATAAGCACTGTGCGAGACCTGATTGACCCGAGAACCGCGTGACGCCCCGCAATTCTACCTAACTGCGCCAGCCCCCTGCCCCTATTTGCCCGGGCGGGAGGAACGCAAGGTCTTTACCCATTTGATCGGACGCCGCGCCCTCAGCCTGAATGATACTTTGACCGAGTCAGGCTTCCGGCGCTCGCAAACCATTGCCTATCGGCCAGCGTGCGAAAATTGCCGCGCCTGCCTGTCCGTGCGCGTGGTCGTGAATGAATTCAAACTCTCGCGCAATATGCGTCGTGTATACGAAGCCAATCAGGATTTGATCGGCTCCATGCAACCTGCCGATGCCAATTCAGAGCAATATGGCTTGTTTCGCAGCTATCTTGAAGCGCGCCATCATGATGGGGGCATGGCCGATATGAGCATGCTCGATTATGCGATGATGATCGAGGATTCACATGTGCAAACGCGCATTGTCGAATATAGGCGCAGAGGACCAGATAGTTTCATCACAGGCAAAGGCACAGGCCCGCTGATTGGACTGGCGCTGACAGACATGCTCCATGACGGATTGTCTATGGTCTATTCCTTCTATGACATTGAGGAACACGAGCGCTCATTGGGCACCTTCATGATCCTTGATCATATTGAGCGCACACGTCGCATTGGCCTGCCCTATCTCTATCTGGGCTATTGGGTCGAGGGCTCACAGAAGATGGATTACAAGGCGCGTTTTCGCCCGCAAGAGCGGCTTGATCTGGGTGGCTGGAACAGGGTGGATTAAACATCCACCCGGATTGAGTTGAGCTTAGGTCTCAACCAAACTTATTATTGCGAGGGAAGCCCTTGGGCGGCAGACGCCCTGCTTCAGCCCGATTGCCGATCCATTCCTTCAGCTCGCGTTTCTCGACACTGAAGCTGCGTCCTGCAGAATCCTGT
>OMIJ01000110.1 GCA_900299065.1 Hyphomicrobiales bacterium | reverse complement strand
GGCGAGCCTCAAGCGCGGCCTGATCGGGCGGCGGAGGGGAGGACTGAGCCTGAAGCAGGCCGGGACTCGTCAAGCTTGGCTTTTGGCCTGACTGGCTTCGGGTGGGACTTTGCGGCTCTGAAGGGCCTGAAGAGCGGGAGGGAATTGCCGCGCTCGGGGCTGTTCTTTCTGCCTTGCTATGCTCGGCATCTGCAAAGCGATCATGCGGGGCCTCATCTATCCCCAAATCAACTCCCATATCGGCATACCAGCGCAGCAGGCCGAGCATTTCGGCCTCTGAGACAGGGGGAGCAGGGCTGGCGCTGAGATCGGACATGGAAAATAAGTATCATGTGATTGGCACAGAGGCGATTCCCCTTTAAGCGGAAGACAGGGTCGCTAACATCAATCTGGACCCGTCAATCAAGGACGACTGCATTGAGCACTTCTGGTCAGCCCCTTCCTGAACGCGAGAGCATGGATTTTGATGTGGTTATCGTGGGCGCCGGCCCCGCTGGCCTTGCTGCGGCCATTCGCCTCAAACAGATTGCTCCCGAGACAAGCATTGTCATCGTCGAAAAAGGCTCGGAAGTCGGCGCTCATATTCTCTCTGGCGCGGTGATTGATCCCATCGGCCTTGATCGCCTCCTGCCTGATTGGCGGCAGGATGATGCGCGTCCTTTGACCACGCATGTGAGCGAAGATCGCTTCTATATGCTCGGCCCGGCCGGTGGTTTGCGTCTGCCTAATTTTATCATGCCGCCCTTGATGAACAATCACGGCAATTTTGTTGGCTCGCTGGGCAATGTCACGCGCTTTCTTGCGCAAAAGGCCGAGGCATTGGGCGTGGAAATTTATCCCGGCTTTGCTGCGGCAGAAATTCTCTATGGTGAAAAGGGTGAAGTGCTCGGCATTGCCACTGGCGATATGGGCCTTGGCAAATCGGGTGAGATGAAATCAGGCTTCACCCGCGGTATGGAATTGCGTGGCAAATATACTTTCTTTGCCGAAGGTGCACGCGGCTCCCTGTCCAAGCAATTGATTGCCCGCTTCGCGCTTGATCAGGGCCGCGAGCCGCAAAAATACGGCATTGGCATTAAGGAACTTTGGCAGATCGATCCCAAGCTGCATCAACCAGGTCTCGTGCAACATTCCTTTGGTTGGCCATTGGATGGTGCAACAGGTGGTGGATCCTTCCTTTACCATCTCGAAGATGGCCTAGTCTCCGTTGGCTTTGTGGTACATCTCAATTATACCAATCCAACACTATCCCCCTTTGATGAATTCCAGCGCTTCAAAACTCATCCCTTTATCGCGCCAACTTTTGCAGGCGCCAAGCGCATTGCTTATGGCGCAAGAGCGCTGACGGAAGGTGGCTGGCAATCTACACCGCGTCTGTCTTTCCCCGGCGGGGCTTTGCTCGGCTGTGCGGCTGGTTTTGTCAATGTGCCGCGCATTAAAGGCTCACATAATGCCATTCTCTCAGGAATGCTGGCGGCAGAACATGTGGCGCAGGCGCTTGAACAAGGACGCGCGCATGATGAACTGGCGAGTTATGAAGAGGCATGGCGCAGCACTGATATTGGCCGTGATCTCAAACGTGTGCGCAATGTCAAACCGCTCTGGTCCAAATTTGGCACTTATCTGGGCGTTGCTCTGGGCGGGTTCGATATGTGGACCAATCAGCTCTTTGGCTTTTCACTGTTTGGCACGCTGGGTCATGGCAAGCCCGATCATGCCAGCCTCA
Source organism: Hyphomicrobiales bacterium (assembly GCA_900299065.1). Lineage (GTDB taxonomy): Bacteria > Pseudomonadota > Alphaproteobacteria > Rhizobiales > Beijerinckiaceae > Terripilifer. The sequence goes on along the minus strand of OMIJ01000110.1, from coordinate 6,357 downwards.
AGCCACTCGCTCAGGTTACACCCATTATCTATCCAAGGCCGGATGGTAAACTAACCTTTGACAAGCCCTCCAGCGTCTTTCTTTCCAGCACCAATCATGAGGAGGATCAGCCGGTGCATTTGCGCTTGACGGATGATCAGATTCCCGTGCGCGAAAATCTCCCCACTTATGGCGAGCCCGCCCGGCTCTATTGCCCGGCCGGTGTTTATGAAATTGTCTATGGCGATGAGGCAGCTAAAAAAGACCCTCGCTTTATCATCAATGCGCAAAACTGCGTTCATTGTAAAACCTGCGATATTAAGGATCCGGCCCAAAATATTAACTGGACCGTGCCGGAGGCGGGGGGCGGACCAAATTATCCAAACATGTGAGGGGGCTGCTGCGACGTCTCCAGCATAAAGAGAGCAGAGGATAATTATTTAACAAGAATCGTGTTTTACTGACCCTCTCTCAGTGTTCTTACTGTTCTGGCGCATGAAGTGACTTTGGTGATTGCCGCATGAAGGTTCTGGCCGCCTTTCTGGTCAATACGATCTTCAATTTCATGATCGGTCTGCTGGTGGCCAAATTTCTCGGCCCGGAGCAGTTCGGCCGTTTTGCTTTGGCCTTGAGTGTGGCTGCCTTCATCCAGAATATTGTCGTGGACTGGATTCGGTTGGCCGCGGTGCGCTTTTATTCGCAGCGCTCTCGTGAAACCAAACCGGAATTGCGAGCCACATTGGATGTCGCTGCTGCGATCATGTCGGCTGCCTTGGCTGCTGGGGCCATTCTTTTCATTCTCTCGGGCATTGAGCTGGCGCTTACGCCTTCCCTTTTGGGCCTTGCTGTCGCCGCAGCCATAGCCAATGGTCTGTTTGATTATCACACGGCCCTGATCCGCGCGCGCTTCCTCGATGGTGTTTATGCCCGCCTGGTCATCTTCAAGAACATTCTAGCGATTATATTGACCGTTGGGGGCGCATTGCTAACAGGTTCCGCCTTGATTGCTTTAACGGGTGCCTGTTTGAGCATGGCCGGATCTTTGATATTCGTGCGATCTGCTGTGTCGGATCGCGAAGCCCATCCCAAACTGGCGCGGTTTGATTTGGCAATGGATGCAGCCAAATATAGCCTGCCTATTATTACTGCCAATATTTTCTATCTGGCAATTGTGCTTGGTAATCGGGCCTTGGTGACCAAACACTTTGGTTTTGCCGAAACAGGCCAGTTTTCTCTTGCCTATGACATGGGCACGCGCTTGATCGCTGCCTTTGGATCTGCGCTCGATGTTTTGCTGTTCCAGATTGCTGTGCGCACCGATGATCAGCATGGCCCCGAGCGCGCGCTCGATCAGATCTCGCGCAATATGTCGATTGTCATTGCCATTCTCTTGCCTGCTGCTGTCGGGCTCTGGTTCATTGTGCCAAGTCTTGAACATGTGCTTGTACCCGAGCTTTATCGCGGCCCCTTTGGCCATTATCTCAAATTGCTGCTGCCGGGCCTGTTGTGTTTTGGCTTGATGAATTTTGCGATTAATCCGGTGTTTCAGATTATCAAAATGACTCGGCCTTTGATCACGGCGTCTGTAATGGCCTGTGTGACAGATATTTTCTTCATTGTGGTCCTGCCGCAAATGCCCGATGCCTCAAATTATGCCTTGGCGCAAGCGGGCGCGCTCATTGTCGCCATGATCAGTCTGTTGATCTTTGCCGCGGTGCAATCGCCCCGCTGGCCGCGCGCACGTGATCTCTTTTTCTCAATATTGGGCGTCATCTTCATGGCTTTGGCGCTCTGGCCATTGCAAGGCCTGCCAGCCGGCTTGCAAACCCTAGGCCTGCAAGTGCTCCTGGGCAGTCTTGTCTATAGCCTGTTTGTTCTGTGTTTTGACATTGCCGGTCTGCGCAGCCTCGTCTTCAAAAGGCTCAAGCCGCAAGAGGCTTAAGTCCATTAAAGGGGCTTTGCCTGCGCTATTTGATCGCTTATAAATAAGCCAAATGGCATTGGTGACCATTTCGGGGGGACAGGATGAAATTCATATTCAAAACTTTGATGACGACGGCTGCTCTGGTCAGCACTTTATCTTTGGCACAGGCTGAAGACACTGTGGTGAAACTGGGCATGGCTCGCTCAATCTCTTCTGGCGCAACGCTGATTGCCATTGCCCGTGGCTATTTCAAGGAAGTGGGCATTAAGATCGAGGCTGAAGATCTCGACTCCTCCGCCGATGCGATAGCTCTGCTCGCCCAAAATCAATATCAGATCGTTGAAGGCGGTGTGTCAGCTGGCTATTTCAACGCCTTCACAAAAAACCTTCCCATTGTGATGACCTCCTCACGCGCATCTTCTCCAGTGGGGCATTGGTTGATGATCCGCCCCGATCTGAAGGAAGTGATCAAAAGCCCGAAGGATCTTAAAGGTCGCATCGTCGCCTCCAATGGTCCGGGCTCTGTCTCAACTTATGAATTGGGCAAAATGCTCGAGCCCCATGGCCTGACCATTGCCGATATTGATGTGAAGATCTTCCCCTTCCCGCAATATGCAGTTGCCTTTGCCAATAAGGCCATTGATGCCGGTCTTGTCATTCCCACATGGACCAGCGAATTTCCACAAAAGGGGATAGCACTGCCCTATATCAGTGCTGATGAAGTCATCAAGCCTTCCCCCATCACCATTGCGGTGACGTCACTCAATACCGATTGGGCCAAAAAGAATCCTGAAGCCGCGAAGAATTTCTTCCTCGCTTATCAGCGCGGCGTGCGTGATTATTGCCAGGCCTATCATGATGGCTCGATCCGCAAGGAAATGGTCGATCTTTTGGTCAAGGCCGGCATCAACCGCGATCCCGCTTTCTTTGATACAGCCTTCTGGAACACGCGTTCTGCCGATGGTCAGATCAATGTGGCCAGCATTATGGATATGCAGGAATGGTATGTGAAAAATAAATTCACTCAACAGGTCTTTCCTGCCGAGCGTGTGATCGATCACACCTATGTCAATTATGCCAATGAAAAGCTCGGACCTTTCGTTCTTGAAAACAAGAATTCAAAGAAGGAAGGCTGCCGCTGATCGATAGATCTTATTTGATAAAAACCGCCGGGCGCTGGCTAGCACCCGGCGGTTTTTATTGGCAGTGAATCTTCACAGACCTTCGGGGCGACCTGCAATCGTCACCAACAGCTTCTTGCCATCGAACAATCTTTTGGCAACGCGCTGTGTCTGCTCCAGTGTGACAGCCTCAATGAGCCCATTACGCTGGTCGAGATAATCAACGCTAAAACCCTCGATCTGCAAATGCACCAATTGCTCGCAGATTTTGGTCGAAGTGTCGAAGCGCAGAGCATAAGAGCCGGTGAGATATTTTTTCGCTTTTTCGAGCTCATCTGCTGTTGGCCCGTCAGCGGCCATTTTGGCAATCTCTTCTTCGATCACGCTCAAGGATTCTGCGACGCGCTCATTCTTAGTAGATGTGCCACCGGAGAATAAAGCGGCATGATCGAAATTGGCGAGCGAGGAATAGACTGAATAGGCTAGGCCGCGCTTCTCGCGCACTTCTTTGAATAGACGCGCTGAAAACACGCCGCCGCCCAGAATATGATTGACTACAGTCGCGATCATGAAATCAGGATCTTTGCGCGCTAGGCCGGGAAGCGCAAAGCGAATGGTGGATTGCGGCACATCCACATCAACAACATGCCGCTCGCCCTGATGCGCAAGCGTCACATCGGGTACTTGAATAAGCTTGCCTGTCGCAGGCAAATCGCCAAACACAAGATCAATGAGGCTGGCGAGCTTTCTGGCATCAATCGCGCCCACTGCGGCAATCTTGATCTTGTCACGCGCCAAAATGGCGCCGCGCAGACCAATCAAATCATCACGCGTAATATGTGGCACGCTCTCTAAAGTGCCGCGCCCCGGGCGTCCATAAGCATGGCCGGGAAAAGCCATTTCACGAAAAGCCTTGCCAGCCAGCGCATCTGGATCTTTCGCCTCGCGCTTGAGTCCTGCAATCATCTGGCTGCGGATGCGTTCAATAGCATCTTCATCCAAGCGGGCTGAATTCACGCTTAGGCGCAACAATTCAAAGGCAGCATCAATATGGCGCGTGAGAGTCTTGAGGCGTCCGCTGAACATATCGCGATCAGCCGAGAAGGAAATCTCTACCGCTTTATCATCCAATGCGCGATGAAAGGCATCGGCATCCATATTGCCTGCGCCCTCATCAAGTAGGCCAGCCAGCATGCTGGTCGCGCCTTCACGCCCCTTGGGATCTTGTGTGTTGCCGCCGCGAAAGGCAAAGTCAAAGGCAACCAGAGGCACAGCATAATCTTCAACAAGCCAGCATTCGAGCCCGGCAGGTGTGATGATCTTTTGCACGCGAGAGGCGCGCGAGCCTATATTTTGAACATTGGCCGTTTGAGTGGCGGTCATAGCGTTTCCATAAATGTCATTGAAATGATAAGGCCCCGAGGGACGCGGCCAAGTCAGGCCGCAATCTCTTCCGGTTTAAGCAGGCCGAGCACTGAGCGCTTCGTATCGAGCCATTTTTTCGCAGCCTGACGAATATCCTCAGCGCCAACCGCATCAATTCGATCCGGCCATTCGCGAATATCTTGAATGGTCGAGCCTGTCGTCAAAGCCGCACCATACCATCTGGCCAGCGATGTCTGGCTATCTTGCGCATAGACCGCATCGGCAATCAGCCTTGTCTTGGCTCTCGCCAGATCAGCCTCATCAATGCCGGCTTTGATCAGATCATTGATCACGCCAATCACATCGCCATCTAACTCTTCAAGGCTCACGCCTTCTGCAGGCACGGCATAGACCCAGAAGCGCGTTTGATCGAGTGATGTGCCCATATAATAGCAACCGGCCATCACCGCTCTTTTGCGTTCAACGACCAGTGTTTTGTACAAAAGGCTCGTCTGCCCGCCGCCTAAAAGATGCGAGAGCAATTCCAGCGCCTCTGCTTCGCCCTTTTGCGCTGTGCGATAGGAGGGCACAAGATAGACGCGCTGATGACTGGGTTGTTCCACCTTTTCATCACTCAATGAAACCATGCGATGGGCGCGCGGCTCGGGCTCCTGTGGGCGATTGCGCAAGGGCGCTTCATTGCGTGCGGGAATCTGGCCATAGGTTTTCTCAGCCAATAGGCGCACTTGCTCTGCGTCCACATCGCCAGCCACGATCAGAATGGCATTAGTAGGCGTATAGAAGCGTTGATAATAGGCCAGCGCATCACTGCGATCCAGGCTCTCTATTTCATGCTGCCAGCCAATAATGGGCTTGCCATAAGGATGATGCGTGAAAAGTGCCGCCTGCACAGCTTCATTCAATTGCGCAGAGGGGTCGGAATCTGTGCGCATGCGCCGCTCTTCCAGCACCACATCGCGCTCGGGCGTCACCACCTCATCGGTGAGCGCAAGGTTGGTCATGCGATCAGCCTCGAACTCCATCAGAATGGGCAAATGTTCTTTGGGCACGCGCTGATAATAGGCAGTGTAATCTTGCGAGGTGAAGGCGTTTTCCTGCCCGCCCAATTCTGCGACCATATCGGAGAATTCACCCTGTGCATGTTTGCTTGTGCCTTTGAACATCAAATGCTCTAGGAAATGCGCTATGCCCGATTTGCCTGCCGGATCATCTGCCGAGCCATTCCGATACCACACCATATGGGTGACAACGGGGGCACGAAGATCAGGGATCACCACAACATCCATGCCGTTGGAAAGGGTAAAATGCGCAATCGCTGGCCCGGATGCGTGTTGGGCGTTGGAGGCCGAGCCCGGGGTGAGCATGATCGGTGTGCTTGCAGATGGTGCAGAAGAAAACTGGGCCATGATGATCCGTTCACTAAGAGCGATAAACCATTACCCGACAATATAGGTAATTTTGGTCGCAGGTGTTAGCCCCTCTCCTCATACATCTAGGAGATTGAGTATTTTTTTAGCACAAGAGGGCTTAAATCGAGGTGAACCAGATGGGTCCACCTGCCAGAAGGCTGCAACAACCGATCTGGCAGGTTGAATGGGTCTTAAGCGGCCAGGATCATCAGATTGGCGGCGTTCACATGCTGGGTCACACCAACCAGATCAATCAGATCAACGCCTGTTGAGGTGCTGGCCAAGTGATTGGAGGTCGCCCCTTGAGTGATTTCAGCAATATGGACGCCATCGCTGGCTGTATATTGGACGAGGAAATGACTGCCTTTGGCTATGTTCGAGCCAAAAGTGGCATAGGTGGAGCCCCTTGAGCTGGACGAAAGGCTGGAGATGACCGCAGTGATATTGGTAAAGGTCGCGCCCGTAATGTCGATCATGTCAATGCCGGAGGTTGAAACCTGTCTCTTATACACATCTCCGAGCCCACGAGACGCTACGC
>OMIJ01000109.1 GCA_900299065.1 Hyphomicrobiales bacterium | reverse complement strand
TCCATATCCGGGAATAATTGCGAATATTGCGGGATCTGCTTGTAGGCGTCGAATTCCTTGAGCCAGTCCGCCTCTGTCAGAGGAGGTAAAATACCTGTCACCAATTTCCATTCCGTGATGGAAAGACCTGATTCCGTTAGCCTTGTGGCCCCGCCAACCAGAACCATAAGGAAGACGAGCGCGGCGCAGACCCATAACCAGATCCGCACGCCAAGCATCTGGTCAGCCCCCTCGGAGACCTTCCCCCAACCCTGCTGATGACTGATATAATCCACGCTCATGCTCAAACCCGGGCTCATGCGACCAGTGAAATAGTCACTTAATAAGACCACTTGGCAAACCAGATGGTCTGGCACACATAGGTCAGCAAGCTGGATCCGTCCAGCAATGCTCAATCTGGATCAGTCAGGGCCTCATGCTACAAATGCGCGCACGCAAACTCATTGGCGCTGTGGTGATCATCGTCTTTGTGATCATTTACGCCCTTTTGGCCATGGCGCTGGCGCAAGCGCGATTGATTCAGGAGGCCAATGGTCTAGTGCAAGGCCTTGCCTATGCCTTATTGGGTATGATCTGGATTTTGCCTCTCATGCCGCTGATCAGCTGGATGGAACGCAAAAACCCCTCGGATGACCCCAGCCGCTAATCGACATTCACCCGCCGCCCCTGATTCCACAGGGCAAAAGGCAGGCCGGTTAATAGCATTTCGAGATAAGACCAATCCGACCACAGGCCATATCGCCGATTGGCCCAGATCGTCTGGCCACCGCTCTTCGTCCTGCTAATGCAGGGCTTTCAGATCGACATTGACCATTGGCGGCAAATCTATCTCTTGTTTGGCGCCATCTGGGGTCTGGAGGCCGCACGACTCAAATGGCTGCGGCAATCAGTCCTCGATCAGAGGCACATTTCTCAGAATTTACGCCCTGTTTGACCGCTTATCTATCCTGCTTGAGTTTGCCTGCTTGAGTTTGCACCCGGATTGGCCCACAAGAACCAAACTTTGTGGCGGTGCAATATGGATCGTTATTTTCGGAGCCTCCTTATTCCAGCCGGGCTCTTGGGCGCATTAGGTGTGGCCACAGCTGCGGCGGCGGCTCACGGCTCCTTTCCAGCCTCTTTGCAATCTGCCTCCTTGATTATGCTGGTTCATGCAGGCCCGATCCTATGCCTGTCGCTAATGGCGCCGCGCCAAATTGTGTGGCTTTTCGCCAGTCTCCTGCTTTCCATTGGAGCCCTTCTGTTCGGGATCGAGGTTACTCTGTCGGCCGTTCTGGGGGCCGGCCCTCTTCCTCTCGCCGCCCCCTTGGGAGGCTGGTCTATGATCCTGGGCTGGGCGACTCTGACAGGGCTCGGGATCAGAGAATTCTTAAAATCGTCCCATTGACCAGCTAAAACCTTGCCATACCTAAAGGTGGGAAGATGAGTTTGCCCATCTTTTCCTTATTTAACTGGCTTTTCAGAGGCAAAAGACCTCTGGTGCATAGCTCTGCAATTTGTTAAAAAGGTCCAAACTGGATAAATTCGGCCCTGGGGAGAACTTGTAAGCACTCAGGCCTTGGGAGAGATGTAGCATGAAGGTTGTTGGTGTTGTCAAAACACTTATCGGCTTGGGCGTTGTTACAGGCGCAGCAATTGTCATCTGGCCCGATCAGGCTGATCAATTTTGGCCGGGCGCTGGTGAACGCGGCCTTGAATGGCGGGCACAACTTCCAAAATCAGTTGCGCAGCATTTGCCTGCTGTCAAATCCAACGCCACAGCAAAAAATGCCGAGCCACGTCAGGCTGAAGGTGGCCGCCCCGGCGCTGGCGGTCCGGCGGCTCGCCCGCCTGTCCCTGTGAATACGGAAATGGCTACACGCGGCCCGATCCCCTTCCGAATCGATGCTGTCGGCACGGTCCAACCCATCGCCACAATTGCCCTGAAGACGCGCATTGATGCCCAGGTCGAAAAGATTTTTGTTCCTGATGGCTCGAATGTGAAAGCTGGCGATGTGCTGGTCAAACTCGACTCCCGCCAGATTGAAGCTCAGATCAAACAGACTGAAGCCACCATTGCCAAAGATCTGGCGGCTGTTGAACAATCCCCCCGCGATGTCGCCCGCCTAGAAGACCTGCTCTCAAAAGGCTCTGGCACCCAACTCAATCTCGATACGGCCCGCACACAATTGGCCTCCGGCCGCGCCCAATTATCTGCCGATCAGGCTGTTCTAGAAAACCAAAGGGTTCAGTTGAGCTGGTACACTCTGAGCGCGCCAATCAATGGCAGACTGGGCACTTTCTCTTCTAAAGCTGGCAATATCATTCGTGCCGGTGACAATACAGCAACAGGCACTCTGGCAACAATCGTTCAGACTGCTCCGATATATGTATCCTTTTCGGTTCCTCAAGCTGTATTAGCTGATTTACGCGCTGCGATTGCGGCCGGCACAGCACAAGCGGTCGCTACTCCACAAGGCTCGTCCAAATCCTCAACAGGCAAAGTTGCCTTCATTGACAACGCCGTTGATCAGGCAACCGGCTCCGTCAATGTGCGTGCCGTATTCGAAAACATGGATGATTTCCTCTGGGCAGGCCAATTGTGCAATGTACGCGTGACCGTGCGTGTTGATCAGGATGTCGTATCCATCCCCCGTACCGCCACACAAGCCGGCCAGATCGGCAATTATGTCTATGTGATCGACAATGGCGTGGCGCGTGTGCGCAACATCAAAGTGCAACGCTTCCAAGATGGACGCGATATCATCACCGAGGGTCTGAAAGGTGATGAAATGCTTGTGACTGATGGCGCGCTCCAGCTGATTGATGGCGGGCGCGTGAATATCAAGAAGGCTGAAACTGAAAAGGGCGCGATCTAATGTCTCTTTCCGAACTCTGTATCCGCCGCCCAATCATGACGACATTGCTGATGATGTCGTTCATCGTCTTTGGTATTTTTGGCTATTCAAAATTGCCCGTTTCGGCTCTGCCGCGCGTCGATTACCCGACAATTTCGGTCAATGTGCAATTGCCGGGCGCCAATCCTGAAACAATGGCGACATCGGTTGCAGCCCCTCTGGAGCGCGCATTTGCGACCATTCCCGGTGTGGCTCTAATGACCTCGCGCTCTTCTGCGAGCAGCACAAATATCGTGATGCAATTCGATCTTGATCGGAACATTGATGGCGCCGCCCTTGATGTGCAATCACAGATTACAGCGAGCCTGCGCCGCCTGCCGGCAGAATTGCCCGCTCCTCCCAGCTTCCGCAAGGTCAATCCGGCAGACGCGCCCGTCTTGTCTCTGACTTTGGCCTCGCCCCTGCTGCCGCTCTCCACCACCAATGAATATGCTGAGCAGATTTTTGCGCAGCAGATTTCGCAAATTCCCGGCGTGGCCCAAGTGCTGATCTTTGGTCAGCAGAAATATGCCGTGCGCATCGAAGCCGACCCCGATCTGGCTGCAGCCCGCGGCCTGACTCTCAATGACATCCGCACCGCCGTTATTGCTTCAAACTCTGCCGCTCCCGTGGGTGGCCTGCGTGGCAATACACGCAACATGACATTGACAGCCACAGGCCAGATTGAGAATGCTGAAGGCTATCGCAAAATGGTGATCGCCTTCCGCAATGGCTCGCCCATTCGTCTGGGCGATGTGGCCAATGTGGTTGATGGCGTGGTCAATGACCAGCTTGCCGCTTGGTACAATAAAGACCGTGCCATCATGCTGGCGATCTTCCGCCAGTCTGATGCCAATACTGTGGAAGTCGTCGATGCCATTCGCGCCAAGCTCCCCAGCCTTCAGGCGCAATTGCCTCCTACTGTGCAAGTCAATGTGCTGAACGACCGCTCCCGCTCGATCCGTGACTCGGTTGAGGACGTCGAATTCACCTTGATGCTGTCAATCTGCCTCGTGGTCTTGGTGATTTTCCTCTTCCTGAAGACACTCTCGGCCACATTGATTCCGACCCTGGCTTTGCCTGTGTCGCTGATCGGCACCTGTGCCTTCATGTATGTCTTTGGTTATTCGATCGACAATATCTCTCTGCTCGCCATCACTCTGGCCGTGGGCTTCGTCGTCGATGACGCGATCGTCATGCTCGAAAATATTGTGCGCCATATTGAAGAGGGAATGGCGCCTTTTGAAGCAGCTCTCAAAGGCTCGAAAGAAATCGGCTTCACGATTATATCGATCACTCTGTCCTTGGTGGCTGTGTTCATCCCGGTGCTGATGATGGGCGGTATTATCGGGCGTGTGTTCCGCGAATTTGCTGTGACCATCTCCTGCTCCATTCTGGTCTCAGGCTTTGTGTCGCTGACGCTCACACCCATGCTCTGCGCACGTCTCCTCAAGCCGATTGATCACAATGCCAAGCCTGGCTTGTTTACCCGCTCTGTCGATTTTGTTCTCGATGGCGTGACCACAGGTTACAGAACAATTCTGGACCTTGTGCTCAAATATCGCTTTGCGATGTTGCTGGTCACTTTCGCGACTTTCTATGTCAGCGTCACCACCTTCATGAATATCCCCAAAGGCTTTTTCCCAATTGAGGATACAGGCTATATCGCCGGCTCAACCGAGACACAGGCCGGCACGGGCTTTGAAGTCTCCGCCGCGCGGCAAAAGCAATTGGCTGAGATCGTCATGAAAGATCCTGCAGTGCTCTATGTCACCTCCTCCGTGGGCGGCGGCGGCACCAACCAGGGCTCGCTTTCGGCGGCCCTGAAGCCGCGTGATCAGCGCGACCCGATTGCCGATGTGATTGCACGCATTCGCCGCGAAGTGACCTCAGTCCCCGGCATTAATGCCGTGTTCAACCCGATTCAAAATCTCAATCTGAATGGTGGACGCGCCTCCCGCTCGCCTTACCAATACACAATGCAATCGGGTGATCTGAACGTCCTCTATCCGCAATCAACGGCAATGTTTGAGCGCCTGCGCAGCCTGCCGGCGTTACGCGATGTGACAACCGATCTGCAGATCCGTAACCCGCAGCTCACAATTGACATCGACCGCGAAAAGGCCTCCGCCTTTGGTCTGTCTGTCGATACCATCAAGCAATCTCTCTACAATGCTTATGGTACGCGTCAGATCTCAACCATCTATACGCAGGCGACTGATTACCAGGTCATTCTGGAAACCAATCACACCTTCCAGGATGATCCCTCCGCTTTGGGTCGCGTCTTTATCCGCGCCGGCAATGCGGCTGCAGGTGCCCAATCCAACGCTCCACTGATTTCGCTCGATCAAGTGGCGACAATTCGCCGCTCGACAGGTCCGCTGGCAATCAATCGCCAATCGCAATTGCCTGCAGTCACCCTGTCCTTTAACACAGCTGTCGGCGTCTCGATCGGCGAAGCTGTGGAAGCCATCCGCAAGGTGGAACAGGAAATTAACCTGCCCGGCAATGTGACAACCAATTTCACCGGCGCAGCCAAAAACTTCCAGGATGCCCAAAAAGGCCAGGTCCCGCTGATCCTTGCTGCGGTGCTGACCATTTATATCGTGCTGGGCGTGCTCTATGAGAGCTATATCCATCCTATCACCATTCTCTCCGGTCTGCCCTCGGCGGGTCTGGGAGCTCTCTGGGCGCTGCAATTTTACAATCTCGATCTTTCGGTGATCGCCATCATTGGCGTGCTCTTGCTGGTCGGTATTGTGAAGAAAAATGCGATCATGATGGTTGACTTTGCGCTTGAGCGAAGACGCGATGGTCTGGATGCTCTTCCCGCCATTCGCGAAGCCGCAATCATCCGCTTCCGGCCCATTTTGATGACGACCTTGGCGGCCATTCTTGGCGCTGTGCCGATTGCACTGGGAACGGGAGCAGGAGCTGAATTGCGCCAACCGCTCGGCATTGCCATTGTCGGTGGCCTGTGCGTGTCGCAAGTGCTGACTTTGTTCATCACACCCGTGGTCTATTATTATCTCGACAAGGTCGACAGCTATATCTCTGGCGGCAAGAAACTTGATGAGACAGCGACAATACCAGGGCTGGATGAGGCGCAACCCGTGCGTCATGCAGCAGAATAACTTGCACAAATCATTGCTCTGAACTGACGGGCAATTTGTCAAAAAATGAACCCCGAAGCTGAAACTCCAGCTTCGGGGTTCACTTCATGAAAGCCGGATTCAGGCCAGCGCCATCAGCGACTGCCTTGGTTTTGCAGCAATCGTGGGCTAAGGATTAAAAGCTAATCATAGATTCTCATGCAAGTGAGCGCATGGACCAGATCTCAAGATGGAAATGGCATTTTGTTGGAGGTCTGGTCGCGCTCGGCCTGCTCTTTCCATGGCCAATCCTCTCGGACCATTCGCGTCTAGAAATTGAAAAACATCTGCAGCAAACCCTCGGCATGGTGGCCCGGATTCAAGGGCCGATTGCGATCGGCCTCCTGCCTCGACCCTATATTCAAATTAGAGCAATCCGCCTGAGCGATCCGGACAAAAGACTCAATCTGACAACGGAAAGTCTAAACGGAACGCTCGACATTCTCCCGCTATTCGGGGGTCGTTTAGAAATTGCAGATATCGCCCTTGATGAGTCAAAACTGCAATTTGATCTCGATAGCTTTAACTTCGGCGCAATTGGCTCCATCCCCTCCGCGAGTAGAGCCACACCACAAATAGAACCCAAACAGATCTCATTTGATAATCTGAGCTTGATTGTCACCTCATCTAATCGCCCTCAACTGTCATTTGAGAATTTAAATGGCACTTTCAACTGGCGCGGATTAGATGAGCCCGTCAATGTGCAAATGCGAGGCAAGTGGCAGGCTGCCAATGCCAGTTTAGCTTTCAAGCTGGACTCCCCCAATAATCTGCGCAATGGCCTGACAAGTTCAATTGCCCT
>OMIJ01000108.1 GCA_900299065.1 Hyphomicrobiales bacterium | reverse complement strand
TGTCACACCGGCGCCAATCTTAGCGACAATGCCGGCACAATCCACACCCAGAATGAAAGGTGGCACAACACCGCGATGACGTTGCTCGCCGCGCCGCACGGCAACATCAAGAACACGATTAACAGTTGCGGCATGCACTTTAATACGAATTTCTCCCGCGCGCGGCGCGGGATCAGGCATGTCCTGATAGGTGAGGACATTAGGCGGGCCAAATTGATGAATGACACAGGCTTTCATAATGTTTCCTCACATCCCAAAATATTTACCGCCGTGCCCGGGCGCGGCGCGCCAGATATTCGAAATTGACACTATGTTGCTCGGGGCGCGAGAGTTTGTCATGCAATTGCGCAATATCTTCACGCGGAAATTCGGGAGCAAGATCGCCGGCAGATTCAGCCAGAACTTGAATGCGGCACGCATTCTCCAGCATGATGGAGAGGATCACGGCTTCCTCGATGGAACGACCGCCCACGACTACGCCGTGATTTTTCAAAAAAGCGGCCATATGCGAACCAAAGGCGCGCGCCACACCCGCGCCCTGATCGGGACGGCGGATGAGATCAATCGTGTCCTTATAATAACCCACACCATCGAAGAAAGCGGCGCTGGGCTGGCTGATCATACGTAGCGGCCGGCCTGTTGCTGACACGGCCACAGCATGATCAGGATGGCTGTGAATGATCGAAGTGATGTCGGGGCGAGCTTTGAAGATTTCCGAATGGATGAAAACCTCACTATGACGCGGCGCCCAGCCGGCAATTTTATTGCCCGCAAGATCACAGGTCACGATGTTTTCCATGGTGATTTCATCAAAGCCGAAAGAATGCGGCTTCATGTAAAATTGGTCGGGATTGCCAGGCACACGCACAGACACATGGCCACGCGTCATATCGCCCTGGCCCGCATCTTCCAATATGAGGCCGGCAAGAATTAGCTTTTGTTTGGCATCATCAGGCGTCATCGCATCCTCCCGTTTGCTAACCTGTGCCAGACCTGAGCTCTGGCTGCAAGTTGAGCTGCTCTTGAACAGCGCGCATTGATCCATTACGAGGGGAGCATGATCCCAAACAAGATCAAGTTAAAGTGATCAGCTGTCGGCTGAAAGAAAGGATGAGGCCTATGACCATTCAGCGAATCCGACCCGGCGCCCGCATGAGTGCGGCTGTGGTGCATGGCAATACAATCTATCTGGCGGGCCAAGTTGCTGATAAAACCGCCGGCAAGAGCGTTGCCGAACAGACCGCCGAGATTTTGAGTATCATCGACGACCTGCTCAAGGAGGCCGGCTCGGATAAAACCAAAATTCTCTCGGTAAATATTTATCTCCCCGATATTGCCACTTTCGCAGAGATGAACAGTGTCTGGGATCAATGGGTCCCCAAGGGCCATACGCCTGCACGCGCAACGGTCGAAGCCAAACTCGCCGCCCCGGCCTATAAGGTCGAGATCATGGCTGTGGCGGCAAAGTAATCGCGGCAAGGCCATTAAGCGGATTGTCGGGATCCCAAGCATAATTCATCGTCTCAAAACGCATGAATTGTGTATCAACAAGCAAGAGGCGCCCGACAAGCCCCTGACCAAAGCCGGTGATTTCGCGGATCACTTCCAGAGCCATCATCGTGCCCAAAATTCCTGTCAGCGCGCCCAATACCCCGGCCTCAACACAGGCCGGGACCATGCCAGCTGGTGGCGGCTCGGGAAACAGACAGCGATAAGTTGGATTGGGTTTTCCATCCTGGCCCTGTTCAAAAGGTCGCAATGTTGTCAAAGAGCCATCAAAAGCGCCTACTGCCGCAGTGATTAAAGGGCGTTTTGCATAAAAGCAGGCATCAGCCACGGCATAGCGCGTGGCAAAATTATCCGACCCATCTGCAACAATGTCATAATCAGCCAATAGGGCGGGGGCATTTTCAGCATTGATGCGCAGGCAATGGGGCGTGACGCGCACATGCGGATTGAGCCTGGCTATGGCATCCACAGCGCTGTCAACTTTGGGTCGTCCCAGATCCGGCATGCCGTGGAGAATTTGTCTTTGCAGATTGGACAAGGAGACATCATCATCATCGACAATACCTAAATGACCAATGCCGGCGGCAGCCAGATATTGCAGCAAAGGCGAGCCAAGCCCGCCTGCACCAATGACAAGCACACGCGCCGCCTTCAGCTTTTGCTGACCGGGCCCGCCAACCCCTTGCAGGACGATGTGTCGCGCATAGCGCTCAATTTCTTCTGGACTCAGAGACATGGAACAGATGTAAGCGGTTTGGAGCGAAATGGAAATGTAGGCTTGCCCAAATTTACCTTCAACTTGGCTTCTGATAGCCTTATTCTGGAGACAAACTTTTGCTTCGGCTTTTGAACCCCGAGCCTCAGACGCGATGACCAGACCTTTTTTGTCCAAAGTCATGTGGTTGCTTATCTGGTTGAGTCTGGGAATTGGCCTGATCTTTGCCCTGTTTCCTCACATTGACCTAGAGACTGCGCGACTGTTTTACCTCGGAGAGGGGCGCTTTAGGGGCGAGACAGAACTTGGCGATATATTGCGCCGCATTGGCTATTTTACCCCGGCCCTCTTGCTGATTATGAGCATTGCGACCTGGGGCCTGTCCAAACTCAAAAAGAATCTGACCCCCGCCCCCTCGGGCCGGGCTGTGTTGTTTTTATGTCTGAGCTTGGCTTTAGGACCTGGATTATTGACCAATGTGATCCTCAAAGATCATTGGCACCGTCCCAGACCCGTACAGATTCAGGAGTTTCAGGGAGAAATGGAGTTTCGCCCTTGGTATAGGCTCGATGGGCAATGTCAGGTCAATTGCTCCTTTATCTCGGGCGAAGGCTCTTCCGCCTTCTGGATGCTGGCCCCAGCGCTAATCACCCCTGGCCCATGGCAGGGCCCGGCCATTTTCGGATCCATCTTGTTCGGTTTTATCGTCTCAGCTCTCAGATTGGCCCTCGGCGGGCATTTTCTATCTGATGTCTTGTTTGCCGGCACTTTAACCTGCCTATTGGTACTTGCACTTTATCGCCTAATGTATCCCAAGGGGGGCGATCAGGCTTCCTAGCTGCGGCCTCTTTTCCATGGCTGGCCCTAAAGACTTGCGTCGGCTTGTCTGTTCCCTATAGTCCGGCCAATTTCGCGCTTAAGCGAAACCCTACTCATTGATCCTGCGAGTTGTCATGGCCCATACAAAAACCGACATCAAACGTGTTGTTCTTGCCTATTCGGGCGGATTGGATACGTCGATCATTCTCAAATGGCTGCAAACCACTTATGGCTGCGAGGTTGTCACCTTTACCGCCGATCTGGGTCAGGGCGAAGAGCTGGAGCCAGCACGACGCAAGGCAGAATTGCTCGGCATTAAGCCCGAACATATTTTCATCGAAGATCTGCGCGAGGAATTCGTGCGCGATTATGTGTTCCCCATGTTCCGGGCCAATGCCCAATATGAGGGGCTCTATCTATTGGGCACATCGATTGCGCGGCCCTTGATCGCCAAAAAGCAAATCGAGATTGCCCGCAAAGTAGGAGCAGATGCCGTCTCGCATGGTGCCACAGGCAAGGGCAATGACCAGGTTCGATTCGAGCTTGGTTATTATGCGCTGGAGCCGGGCATTCATGTGATTGCGCCCTGGCGTGAATGGGATTTCAAAAGCCGCGAAGCTTTGATTGCTTTTGCTGAAGAACATCAGATCCCGATTGCCAAGGATAAGCGCGGCGAAGCGCCCTTCTCGGTTGATGCCAATCTGCTGCATTCCTCTTCAGAAGGGAAGGTACTGGAAGATCCGTGGCTGGAGCCGCCTGAATATGTGCATATGCGCACCATTTCACCCGAAGAGGCGCCCGATGAAGTCACCGAGATCACGATTGATTTCGACAAGGGTGATGCTGTTGCGATCAATGGTAAGGCTCTCTCACCAGCCGCTTTGCTGACCAGCCTGAATGAGCTTGGCAAGGCCAATGGCATTGGCCGCCTTGATCTTGTCGAAAACCGTTTTGTCGGCATGAAATCACGCGGCGTTTATGAAACACCCGGCGGGACGATTTTGCTCGCCGCCCATCGCGGCATTGAATCGATCACATTGGATCGTGGCGCGGCACATTTGAAAGATGAGCTCATGCCCAAATATGCCGAGTTGATCTATAACGGCTTCTGGTTCTCACCCGAACGCGAAATGTTGCAAGCTCTGATCGATAAGAGCCAGGAAAAAGTAACGGGCCGCGTGCGCCTCAAGCTCTATAAGGGCAATGTGCGTGTGGTGGGTCGTCAATCTCCCTATTCACTCTATGATCAGGATCTCGTCACCTTTGAAGAAGGCGCCGTGGCCTATGATCATCGTGATGCGGCTGGATTCATCAAGCTCAATGCGCTGCGCTTGCGTACTTTAGGCAAACGCGATCAACGCGGGGCAAAAAAATAATAACACGCTGAATGGGATTAGACCCCATCTGATGGAAGGGCATGCTCAATGGGACAGTACGGGATCGGACAACCGGTACGGCGCAAAGAAGATGTGCGGCTTTTGACCGGCAAAGGCCGTTATACTGACGACATCCATTTTGACGGACAATTATGGGCGGCGTTTTTCCGCTCGCCCCATGCCCATGCCAAAATCAAGTCCATTGACAGTGCCGCAGCGCTTTCTGTTGCGGGCGTCCGGCATGTGTTCACCGGCGAGGATATGCGCAAGGGAGGCATGAAGCCACTGGTGGCCGATATTAATTTCACCGATCGCAAGGGCAATAAAATGTATAAGCCCGTTCGGCATATTCTGCCCTCGGACCGCGCCTGTTATGTGGGTGAACCTTTGGTGATGGTGCTGGCGGATAGTGCGGAAGCTGCAAGGGCGGGCGCCGAGCTGATCGAAATTGATTTCGAGACTCTGCCCAATATTACTTCAACAGCCAAAGCGGCAGAACCCGATGCTTATGTGCTGCATCCCGAGCACGGATCGAATATTGCCGTACATTGGGAGAATAGCGCGCCTGATGAAGTTGACGCGCTGATTGCCCAAGCGCCCCATAAGGTAAAGATTCATCTGGTCAATAATCGTCTGATCGTGGCGCCTATGGAACCGCGCTGCGCTGTTGCGACTTATGATGCCAAAGAAGATGTCATCACGCTTTATTCGCCCACACAGGGCGTGCGCCCCGCACAGGCAGGCTTTGCAGGATTGCTTGGCATAGACAAGAAAAAACTGCGCGTGATTTCGCTTGATGTGGGCGGCGGTTTTGGCATTCGCTCCAAGCGCTACCCTGAAACAGCCGCAGTTGCCTGGGCAGCCAAGCACATCAATCAGCCGGTGAAATGGCGCGGTGATCGCAGCGAGACTTTTGTCTCTGATCATCATGGGCGCGATCAGGTCAATGATGCGGTCATGGGACTTGATAAAAATGGCCGCGTGATTGCCTTGCGCCTTGAGACGATTGTTAATGTCGGCGCTTATAGTGGCGATAATGGCCCACGTCTGCCGATCGATGGAGGCGGTCGCATTATTCCTTGCGGTTATGACATTGAGAAATTCTATTTCTCCGTCAAACCCGTTTATACCAATACCGTGCCCACTGATACTTATCGTGGTGCAGGGCGGCCGGAAGCCAATTACATCATGGAACGTTTGATGGATGCGGCGGCTGAAGAATGTGGTTTGACGCGCGATGAGATACGTCGTCGCAATCTCATTCCCCTATCCAAGATGCCCTATCGCACACAGATGAACTTTGTTTATGATTCTGGCGATTTCATCGGCACAATGGATAAAACACTGGAGCTTGCCGATTGGAAGGGCTTTGCATCGCGGCGGAAAGAAACTGAAAAGCGCGGCAAATTGCGCGGCATTGGCCTTGCCAGTTTTGTTGAACAGGCAGGCGGGCGCCCCACTGAGGAAATGCGCGTTAAGTTTGATGAGAATGGTAAAGCAACAGTCTTTTCTGGCACTTTCTCGCATGGTCAGGGCCATGAGACGGTCTATGCGCAAATGGTCAATGATTATCTCGGCGTGCCCTTTGATCAGATTGATTTCGTGCAGGGCGATACGGATACAACACCGCCCGGCGGTGTCGGCACTTTTGGTTCGCGCTCTTCGATGATGGGCGGGGTTGCAATCAAGCGTTCTTGCGGACAGATCATTATGAAAGGCAAGAAAATTGCTGCGCATTTGTTACAAGCTGATCCGGCTGCTGTGACTTTTGAAAATGGTCTGTTCCGCGTGGGTGTCTCCAGTATTTCGATTCAGGATGTGGCCCGTGCGGCCAGTGATCCGGCCAAATTGCCCGAGGGCGTGACGCCTGGCCTTGATGAGAGCAATCTGTTCGAGCGCGAACCGGATCTGAATAATTTTCCTAATGGCTGCCATATTTGCGAAGTCGAGGTTGATCCGGAATTAGGAACGATTGAGATTGTCAAATATACAGCGCTCGATGATTGCGGCGTCGTGCTCAATCCTTTGATCGTGCATGGTCAGGTCTATGGCGGCGTGGCGCAGGGCATAGGCCAGGCGCTGACAGAAGATGCAATCTATGATGCAGAATCTGGCCAATTGCTGGCGGGTTCTTTCATGGATTATGGCATGCCGCGGGCGCATCATTTATCGATGATTGAAGCGCATTTCACTGATGATCAGCCCTGCAAGACCAATGATCTGGGCGTCAAGGGCGCTGGTGAAGCGGGGGCTTGCGGCGCGCCGCCTGCCTTTGTCTCAGCAGTTTGCGATGCGCTGACGCCCTATGGCGTTAAACATATTGATATGCCACTGACGCCTGAACGCGTATGGACAGCCATTCAACAAGCCAAGGCCCATAAGGCGGCGTGAACATTTAGAGCGAGGATGCCGTGAACATTAGCTTGACCATCAATGGCGAGAAGATCACGCGTGATATTGCAACCAATCTTCTGCTGGCCGATTTCCTGCGTGATAATCTGCGCCTGACAGGCACACATGTAGGCTGCGATACCACGCAATGCGGCTGCTGCATTATTCACCTGAATAACAAAGCCGTCAAAAGCTGCACAATGCTTGCGGTGCAGGCAGATGGCGCCCAGATCACAACGATTGAAGGCCTGGCTGGGGCCAATGGCGCGCTGCATCCCGTGCAAGAGGCTTTTCGTGAGCATCATGGTCTGCAATGCGGCTTTTGCACACCAGGCATGGTGATGATGGGTGCTGATATAGTGCGCCGCCTTCCTGGCGCAGATGAAGCAACCATTCGTCACCAGCTGGAAGGCAATATTTGCCGCTGCACGGGCTATCAAGGCATTGTTGAAGCCATAATGGATGCCTCTTCACAAGCAAAGGGGATCTGACCATGCAGCCCTTCAATTATCATCGCCCAACAGAATTGGCAGATGTCGTGAAAATTCTCGCCAATAGCGAGGATCCCAAATTGCTCGCCGGCGGCATGACTCTCCTGCCAACACTCAAACAACGACTGGCCGCTCCCAGCGATCTGATCGATTTATCGCGTATTCCAAATCTGCAAGGCATTTGCGAGGATAAAAACGAAATCATCATTGGCGCCATGACCTGCCATGCGGATGTTGCGGCCTCTGACATGGTGCGCGCCTTCTGCCCGGCTTTGGCGGATTTGGCTGGCCAGATTGGTGATCCTGCCGTGCGCCATCGCGGAACGATTGGCGGATCGGTCGCCAATGCTGATCCGGCCGCAGATTATCCTGCCGCTGTGCTCGGACTGAATGCGACAATTGAGACCAATCAAAGGCGCATCAAAAACGATGATTTTTTTACCGGCCTGTTCGAAACCGCATTGGAGCCGGGTGAAATCATCACGGCGCTGCGCTTTCCAAGGCCAAAAAGGGCGCAATATCAAAAATTCCGCCATCCCGCCTCCGGCTATGCCGTAGTCGGGGTCATGGTGGCGCAATTTGACGCAAAGGCCAGAATGGCCATTACAGGGGCCGGGCCCAACGCCTTCCGTCCGCACGCATTCGAAGAGGCGCTGACGGGTTCCTTTACGGCCAAGGCAATTGAGGGACTGACGCTTGATCCTGATGAGCTTTTGTCAGACATGCATGCCAGCGCTGCCTATCGGGCGCATGTCGCGCTTGTGCTGGCCAAGCGAGCCATTGGGCTGATTTCGTAATTTACACCACATTAAGGCCCTTTTCGCGCTTGCCGAGGCCTTTGCGAGCCTTGTCGGGCCTGTCAAATGCTGTTAAAGGAGAGCCGTCATCGGTTTCTCGCTGATGATGCGTTTTCTGTGTCGGCCTGCGCCGGGCCGCCTTGGGCGGTGACCCCATCACTTTGTTGAGGGTGTCCGATGTCAGCAAGCGCCCCTTAACTCAAACTGCCGGCGTGCCTGATATCAGGCTTTCAGGAGATCTAATGTCCAATTCGTCTATGAGCCTTGCGCCGACGCGCGAGGATTTTGCTTCTTTGCTCGAGGAAAGCTTTGGTGAAAGCGAAGCCTTCGAGGGTTCGGTTGTTGAAGGTCGTGTTGTTGCGATCGAAAAAGATGTTGCGGTGATCGACGTTGGTCTGAAGACCGAGGGTCGCGTTGCACTCAAGGAATTTACCGGGCCTGGCCGTGACCAGTCCCTCAAGGTCGGCGATATTGTTGAGGTCTATCTGGAGCGTATCGAAAACGCTATGGGTGAGGCTGTTATTTCGCGCGACAAAGCCCGCCGTGAAGAAAGCTGGGTCAAGCTTGAGAAGGCCTTTGAGGCTGGTGAAAAGGTTGATGGCGTTATCTTTAACCAGGTCAAGGGTGGATTCACTGTTGATCTTGATGGCGCAGTGGCCTTCTTGCCGCGCTCACAAGTTGACATTCGCCCTGTGCGCGATGTCGGCCCGCTGATGAATGTGCCGCAGCCCTTCCAGATTTTGAAAATGGATCGTCGCCGCGGCAATATTGTCGTTTCTCGCCGCACTGTTCTTGAAGAGAGCCGCGCTGAACAGCGTCACGAAATCGTTGCCAATCTTGAAGAAGGTCAGGTCATTGACGGCAG
Source organism: Hyphomicrobiales bacterium (assembly GCA_900299065.1). Lineage (GTDB taxonomy): Bacteria > Pseudomonadota > Alphaproteobacteria > Rhizobiales > Beijerinckiaceae > Terripilifer. The sequence goes on along the minus strand of OMIJ01000108.1, from coordinate 1,902 downwards.
CGTCAAGAACATCACCGATTATGGTGCGTTCGTTGATCTGGGCGGCATTGACGGCCTGCTGCATGTCACCGACATTGCTTGGCGCCGGGTCAATCATCCCACTGAAGTGCTCAACATCGGCCAATCGGTGCGCGTCAAGATCATCAAGATCAATCATGATACACACCGCATTTCTCTGGGCATGAAGCAATTGCTCGAAGATCCGTGGCAGGGCATTGAGGCGAAATATCCGCTCAATTCGCGCTTCCATGGTCGCGTCACCAATATCACTGATTATGGTGCATTTGTGGAACTGGAGGCTGGCATTGAAGGCCTGATCCATGTTTCAGAAATGTCATGGACCAAGAAGAATGTACATCCTGGCAAGATCGTTTCGACCAGCCAGGAAGTTGATGTGCAAGTGCTTGAGGTTGACTCCTCCAAGCGTCGCATCTCGCTGGGTCTGAAGCAGACCTTGCAAAATCCTTGGGAAGCGTTTGCCGAGAAATATCCCAAGGGCGCCATCGTCGAAGGCGAAGTCAAGAACAAGACCGAATTTGGTCTGTTCATCGGCCTCGAAGGCGATGTGGATGGCATGGTCCATCTCTCCGATCTCGATTGGAAGCGCCCCGGCGAACAAGCCATCGAGGACTTCAAAAAGGGTGACATGGTCAAGGCGCAAGTGCTTGACGTTGATGTCGAGAAGGAGCGTATCTCGCTTGGCATCAAGCAATTGTCGGAAGATCCGTTCTCCGCCAAGGTTGAAGGCGAGGCCGATCTGCGCAAGGGAGCTGTCGTCACCTGCGAAATCACTGAAGTTAAGGAAGGTGGTCTCGATGTGAAGATTGTTGGCACAGATCTCGAAGCCTTCATCAAGCGCGCCGAACTGGCCCGCGATCGTACTGATCAGCGGCCCGAGCGCTTTGCGGTTGGCGAAAAGGTCGATGCCCGCATCACCGTTTTCGATCGCAAAGCCCGCAAGGTCTCTGTCTCGATCAAGGCCCTTGAGGTGGCCGAAGAGAAGGAAGCGATCGCGCAATATGGCTCGGCCGATTCAGGTGCATCTCTGGGCGATATTCTCGGCGCCGCTCTCAAGGCACGCGATACTACCAAGAAGTAACACTTTTGCGATATTCCTGCGATATCTCGCAGGGTTAGCTTTCTGGCCTGCGCGAGCTATCGTGCAGGCCATTTTATTGATTGGCTTGATCTCATATTTGCAAAGGCCTAATCTCTAGGCACCGACAGGATGAATTTCATGACAGCTTCTGATGCTTTGGCCGATTATCTGATCGAACGCCGCAGGCTACGCAAAAAGCTGACATTCTGGCGTGTCTTTTTTCTGCTGGCAGTTTTGCTGGGCATTGGTTCTGTCAGCTGGCTCATGTTCGGCGAGGATGAAAGCTCACCGGCAAGCTTGGCTCATACACAAAACCCCCATATCGCCCGACTTCAAATTAGCGGCCTGATCACGGGCGATAATGATACAATCAAACTTATTCAAGATGTGACGAAATCCAATGCGCAGGCGGTGATCTTATCGATTAATAGTCCTGGTGGTACGACAACGGGCTCAGAGCGCCTTTACAAGGAATTGCGCATTCTTGCGGCTAAGAAGCCCGTCATCGCGATTGTCGGAGATGTGGCAGCTTCTGGAGCTTATATAGCGGCTCTGGGGAGCGATCACATTCTTGCAAGCGGTAATTCACTTGTTGGATCAATTGGCGTTCTGTTTCAATATCCCAATGTCGCGCGACTATTGGATAATATTGGCGTGAAAGTCGAGGAAGTGAAATCCTCACCACTCAAAGCTGCACCCAATGGTCTGGAGCCTACCAGCCCTGAAGCGCGGGCTGCACTTGCAGCATTGGTCTCAGATTCTTTTAATTGGTTCAAATCTTTGGTTCAGGAGAGACGAAATCT
>OMIJ01000107.1 GCA_900299065.1 Hyphomicrobiales bacterium | reverse complement strand
CGCTCAGAGCGCGCCCTTGCAGGCGCTCTTTGGCATAGACAGCCGCATTTTGATAGGCCACTTCCGATTGCGCCAGGCCTTGAATGGCAACGCCCAAGCGTGCCTCATTCATCATCACAAACATGGCTTGCAGGCCGCGATTGACTTCGCCAACAAGAAAGCCCTTGGCTCCCTCATAATTCATCACGCAAGTGGCATTGCCATGAATACCCATTTTATGCTCGATCGCACCACAGTTGACGTGATTGCGGGCACCCAGCGAACCATCATTATTCACCAGAAATTTCGGCACGAGAAATAAAGAAATGCCGCGTGTGCCCTGCGGCGCGTCGGACAGGCGCGCCAAAACCAGATGGATAATGTTTTCGGACAGATCATGCTCGCCAGCTGAGATAAAAATCTTCTGGCCTGTAATGGCATAGCTGCCATCTTCAATGGCAATCGCCTTTGTCTTGATCAGGCCCAGATCCGTGCCGCAATGGGGCTCAGTCAGATTCATTGTGCCTGTCCAGCGCCCTTCAATCATCGGGGGGATGTAGAGTGCTTTTTGCTCGGCACCGCCATGTTGCAATAAAGCGGCAAAGGCCCCTTGCGTGAGCCCGCCATACATGGAGAGCGCCACATTGGCTGAAGCGGTGAATTCTCCCATCACATGATTAAGCGTATTAGGCAGGCCTTGCCCGCCATAGGCCTCAGGTGCAGAAAGGCCAATCCAGCCCCCCTTGCGATAAGCATCATAGGCAGCCTTAAAGCCTTCAGGCGTGACAACACGTCCATCCGGCAGGCGCTGACAGCCCTGTCGATCGCCAGAGTAATTGACCGGCTGGAAAAAATCTTCACAGACCTTGGCACCCTCGCGCACAATGGCCTCGATCATATCCGGCGACAGATCGCTAAATCCCGGCAGATCTTTATGCTCGGCCAAGGGCAGCACATGGGTGAGAATAAACAGCACTTCATCAACGGGGGCTTGATATCGGGGCATGGCCAACCTGCAAGCTGAATGTCAAACCAATTTAGGATCAGGGATCCTGTAAAAGCCGGATGTCATTTTGGACGACGATCCGCACATTTCTATTTAGTTTACATATAAACTAAATTGGGGAATTGGCAAGATGGTACATTCCATAGCTGGACTGGTTCCAGGCCGACTCTTTGCCGAACTCTTAACGCTAAAGGCCATGACGAATGCCGGTTCTTTGAGTGGTTCGCCATAAATCAGGGGCTTAATCGGCTGCCTGTTAACCTGATTGTGCCAAATCCACGCATATTTAAAGCTTTCTTTACCATGTCCCGTCGATGGTGAGGTCAGACTGGCTCAAGGTTTTGATTCTGCCTGTCCGATTGATTTTGCATTATGGAATTGTCCAGGGCACGAGCATGAACAAAACGGCTCTGTGGAGCATCAAAGGGGTTGATTTCGATGCTCGCGAAGCGGCGAAACAGGCAGCGCATCGCCAGGGCATGAGTTTGGGCGAATGGCTCAACTCGATCATTGTCGACAAAGCTGAAGAATTGGGCCTAGAGGCCGATGAAGTTGACGGCATCGATCGATTGGAGGCCATCACTGCCAGATTGGCGCGCATGTCCAATTCGCCGGCTGCTCATTCAGGTCAAAGGAAAACTGGGCGTGCAAGACAAATGTCTGTGCGCGCCCGTCGCTCGGCCAAATATGAAAGGGATAATGAGGATGAAGCCGAGATTGATCGCGAGATCGAGGAAGAACTCGACGACTTAACTCTGAGACGGCGCAAACATCAACGCAATTCATATGCTGCAGCAATCATTCGACAGCGCAGCCGATTGGGGCGCGAGAGTCTGGCTGCGCATCGAGAGCCAGATTATTTTGACCCTGAGCTTTTGCTCGAGGAAGCCGTTATGGCCTTTGAGCAGGGCGCGCGCGACAATCAGGCTGAAACTAACGCGGCCTTGGCAAAAGTCTCACGGCGTCTTGCTAATATTGAAGCGGCTATGGATGAGCGCGCTGGTAAACCAGCAGTGCAAATCAAAGCTGTCGAGACGAAAGTGATTGACTCACAATCTGCCCAGCAGCCTGAAACCATGAGCGTGCATGAAGCGATCTCGCGTTTGGAATCGCGTCTGGAACAATTGACCAAGAACGCCCAGGCGAAACCTACTCAAACGCCAATGCCTAAAGCGCTAACCGAGGCTTCTGCCCCTGCGCCAGAGACACAATCCTCGCCCTTTTTACGACCAGCAAATACGACAGTCGCCCCTTCAGCGGGCTTTCCCCCGCATTTGGCGCAAGCCATTTTACAAATTGCCGAACGTCAGAAAGCTCTCGAGGAGACGCTCTCCCAGCGTGAAGCGCCTGTTCCCTCTCAACTTGATAGCGAGATCAAGGCTGAATTGGGGCGACTCCTCAAGCGCCTTGAAGACATGCGGCAAGAATCGCATCAGCGGGAAGAATTATTTCGTCAGGAATCTACACAAAGAGATTTGTGGCTGGAGAAAGAAACGCAACGCCTGGAGCAAACGCGCTATGCCATAGAAAAAAATAGGGCCTCTCCCGAATTTGATCATATTCGCCAGCAATTGGCTGATATGGGAATGACTATAGCTAATCTTGCCCCGCGTGATCTTATTCAGTCTCTCGAAGCTTCACTTTATGATCTCACTAGTAGAGTCGAAGCTTGGCGCTCCCATTTACCACAGCAGGACGCTTTGCTGCCTGTCGATCAGCTTTTGGCTGAAGTGCGTGGTCTTTTATCCGATTTTGCGCCGCGCTCGACCCTTGATGCTGTGGGCAGTGAATTAAGGCAGCTGACCAAGCGGATTGATGATGTCGCTGTAACGCAAATTGATGTATCGGCTGTGCAGATTTTGCAGGGCCAGATGGATGATATCAAGCAAATATTGTTGCGTACCATGGATTATCGTCTGCCATTTGAGGCCATGCAAAACGATCTCAGCCTTTTGGCCGAACGCATGGATCAGCTCCTCATCGCCGGCAGCGGGCAGTCCGCTGAAGATTTGAAGCAGATTGTAGAGTCAATCCGCAATCGATTAGGCCCATCCATTCCCTCAAAGCATTTGCACTCACTTGAAGAGCGGCTGGACTCCTTATCAAAAAAGATGGATCAGATTCTCGATTTGGGCGACGGGGCTCAACAGATTGATGATCTCACGCGCCAGATCACGCAATTTCAAAATTTACTCTTTGATCGGCTCGATCGATCCGCTCCTTCCCTCACCAATCTCTCAGCTTTAGAAACCCAGCTTAATCGTTTGGTAGAAAAAATAGATCACGTCGCTCATTCCTCGCAGCCCTCTATGGTTCCTGACCTGCATCGGGAAACACTGATTGAGGCTGCTCAAATGGCGGCGCAGCAGGTCTTGCATCAAATACAGTCGCAATCAATTATGCACATTGCTTCACCCTTGCCGCAGAGTTTGGATGAATTACGTCAGCAACAGATCTTGGATAATCAACTCACGCATGAAACATTAACAGCCGTTCATGAGACTTTAGAAAAAGTAGTTGATCGTATTACCCACCTTGAACAGGAGATGGGAGAAGCGCACCCTATTTCAAATAAATCCGCTCTCGAAAGGCAGTCTATCAAAGGCAGAGAATTTGGATCTCGCGACACAAGACCAGGAACTGACTCTCATGATCTGACTGCGCATAATCAGTCACCGGTTCGCTCAACTTCTTTTGAGCGCGCCAATAGAGCCAGATTGAGCGATAATGATCTTCCCTCTCTCACCAGTGGGTTACCGGATCTGGAAATTATACCTGGCAGCAGATTGGATTTTACTGAAGATCGTCAATCACTTCTCATGCGCCAGACATCGACAATTTCTGTCGATCCAGGTGCTAATCAGGATATGCTACGTCCGGATCATGCCGACGACCAGTCGTCACAAGCTAGCTTCATCAGTGCTGCACGGCGCGCAGCTCAAAAGAACGGACAGGCTCTTGATGCAGACAAGACCGAGGAAAAATCTTCTGGTCTGCAGATTGATACCGCTATGCCAGCAGCGCGCGCACGGGCTCGTGCAGCGGCAGCTGCGCTTAGTGGTGATGATGAGATGGAGTCACAGCAATCAGGCGCTGCGCGACCTGCTATCTTGTCTAAACCAGTTATTCGTAAAGCTATGATTGGCGTCATGTGTCTGGTCATTGCTTTGGGTTCTCTACAATTTGTCAAATCGTCGCAATCTGGTAATTCCGCTCAAGGAAATTATCAGCCATTGGCGCCAAAAGCGCCCCCGCCGCCCAGCAAATCAACAGAGGATGACAGCAGCAAAGCCATACAGAGCCAAGAAAATGTTGGAGGCAATGTACTTATTTTTGCCCCTGATATGAAGGAACCAACTTCTGCTCCCAATCGTCAATCGAGTCTGGGCAAACAGACAGGTGATCCTTTCCCGGTTAGCGCGATTAATCCATTAGCAGATAATACAATCAAGTCCATGCCTCCTGATGAGACGAGTAGACTGGCGCAAATTCGCGATGCCGCCCAGCACAATCAACTCAATGCACAATTTGAACTGGCTGATCGGTATGCAGAGGGAATGGGCGTCCCACGTGACGCTAAACAGGCGGCACAATGGTTTGAACGTGCGGCTCTTCAAGATTTGCCTGTGGCGCAATATCGTCTTGGGTCCATCTATGAAAAGGGACTTGGTGTCGATAGGGATTTGAACAAAGCTAAATTCTGGTATGCCAAAGCAGCCGAGCGCGGTAACATAAAGGCCATGCATAATCTCGCAGTTCTTATGGCAGATGGGGGTGGCAATAATCCTGATTATGCGGGGGCAAAAAAATGGTTCCTCAAGGCGGCTGAAAACGGTGTGCGCGATAGTCAGTTCAATCTTGCTGTCCTGAATGCACGAGGAATGGGCACGCCGCAGGATGTTCAATCAGCCTATGTCTGGTTTGCTATTGCGGCACAGCAAGGTGATAGTGAAGCAGCTAAAAAACGCGATGAGCTGAATGCCCGTTTGTCTGGAGAGCAGATGAAAGCTGCAAAATCTACGATTGCAGCCTTCGCACCACGTAATCCCATTGTCTCTGCTAATGATGTGGAGCCATTCCAGGTGCAGGTGAATAAAAATGCTCAGCCTCAGGCGACCAAAAATGCGCCCTCAAATGATAAGCAAACTTCAGTTCAACCCTTTTCCGATGCCAAGCAGAAAATTACTTTGAAGGCAAAGCTCTGATCAGGGCTTTTTAATTACGCAGATCAATCCAGGCACATCTTGCCCTCGATCGATGCGTGTTGAGGATTCCTGCATCACAATCATCTTAAGGCCATTCGATTTGGCTAATCCAAGAAGATAATCAGGAGCATGTGAGAAACGCAAATCTTCACCCAGTTCAAATCCGCT
>OMIJ01000106.1 GCA_900299065.1 Hyphomicrobiales bacterium | reverse complement strand
GTGGGGGATGCGATGAATCCGGGTAATCTTTTAGAGATTTCTCTGGGAGAAGCTGCCTCAGCCCAAACAACGCAAGCCATTCGCAGGGCAGAGTCGCGCCCGCAGGCCTTGGCGCTGTTGTTGATGTCACCAGAGTTTCAAAGGAGATAGCTATGGGCTTGTTGCATTCTGGAGCCCTTCTTCCCGGCCTGACCCGTCGCAAGGCTTTGGCTGGTGCGGGCGCTTTATTCTCCTGGTCTTATCTGCCGAAATTCGCTCAGGCAGCCCAGAGTACTGATCCACGCTTTGTCACCATTATTTTGCGCGGTGCGCTAGATGGATTATCTGCCGTCGCCCCTTTGGGGGATCCTTCCTATGCGGGATTGCATGGCGCTATTGCGCTGAGTCGTGAGGGAGCCAATGCGGCTTTGCCTCTGGACTCCTTCTTTGGCCTCAATCCGGCGATGAAGACTTTCGCGAGGCTCTATCAGGCCAAGCAAGCTTCGGTCGTTCACGCCATCGCAACCCCTTATCGCGAGCGCTCGCATTTTGATGGCCAGGATGTGCTGGAGAGTGGCTTGCCTGGCAAGGCTCAGGTGACATCTGGCTGGATGAACCGCATGCTTGAAGCTTTGCCTAAGGGCGAGAAGGTCAATGTGAAGAGCAATGGTCTGGCAGTGGGTACGGTGACGCCTTTGATTTTGCGCGGCGCGGCACCCGTGACAGGCTGGGTGCCCAGTGGCATGGCAAGCGCGAATGAAGATGTCGCGCAGCGTCTGCTTGATCTTTATTCGCAACGTGATCCAGTCTTGGCAAAGGCGCTGGCCCAAGGACTTGGTATAGAGAAAATCGTCGCCCGCGATATGGGCGAAATGAAGCCTGTCGGCGGTGTTGCCATGATGCGCCAAATTGCCCAAGGGGCGGCCAAATTGCTTGCGGCGGAGGATGGCCCGAGGATTGGCGCTTTGTCTTTTGATGGCTGGGATACGCATGCCAATGAGGGGGGAGCCTCAGGGCGACTGGCACAATTGCTCGGCGGTCTGGATGATGCGCTGGGCGAATTTGAGAAGACACTTGGTCCAGTATGGTCGAAAACAGTCATTGTGGTGGTCACGGAATTTGGCCGCACAGCTCGCATCAATGGCACAATTGGCACGGATCACGGAACAGGCACTGTGGCCTTTCTGGCAGGCGGGGCGATCAAAGGAGGTCGGGTTATCGCTGATTGGCCTGGCCTTAAAGACGAGCAATTGTTCGAAAAGCGGGATCTCAAGCCAACCACGGATCTGAGGGCCTTGTTAAAAGGACTCATGGTTGAGCATTTAGGGTTGTCGGCGAATGTCTTGGGCGAAAAGGTCTTCCCCAATTCGGCAGCCGTGAAACCCATGACAGGATTGATCGGCTAAATCTGCACGAAGTTCATCCCGAATCCGAAACTTGAGAGCTTTGCCCGGGGGAGGCATTGTGCCTGTCCGCATGGATAGGAGATGGTCTTGCTGCAATTCTTTGCTTCCCCGCTCGCCCCGATCATTTTACTGGTCTGTTCCAATCTGTTCATGACCTTTGCCTGGTATGGCCATCTCAATTTCAAATCGCAATCTCTGCCCCTTGTCATTGGGGTGAGTTGGGCCATTGCGCTGTTTGAATATTGTCTGGCTGTTCCGGCCAATCGGTTGGGGAGTGATCATTATTCAGTGGCCCAGCTCAAAACCATACAGGAGGTGATTACTCTGATTGTGTTTATGGGCTTTTCGACATTTTATCTTAAGCAGGCGATTGGCTGGAATCATCTCATTGGTTTTGGACTGATTGCCGCTGGCGCGTTTTTCATTTTCCTCGATCAGACATGAGATTTGAAAATATATTTTTCTTTTATCAATCATTTTAGATTAGGCTCGCAGCTTAATTTCTTTTCATAAAGAGCTTTGCAGATGGAAGATCAACGCCGAGATATTCGTGTAAAAGCTTTGCTTGGTGCCGTGGTTGGTCTTGTTGAGGGAAATGAAAAAATCCCTTGTCAGGTGCGTAATATTAGCGAGACGGGAGCGCGGCTTTTGTTGTCGAATGGGCATGCTCTGCCATCTGAATTTATTTTGACCATTGCCAATCGTGGTCTGATCTATCGAGCCAGAGCTGTCTGGCGCAGCATGACTGAAGTTGGTATTGAATTTATCGAGGCTTTACATTCTTCGCAGCGCACTGCTCCCTATCAATCTTCGCAATTGGTGAGAGGCAATTCGCGTGAAACGGTCGAAGCAGACGTTGTTGAGGAAAATACGGCTCATCTTGAGGAAGAAGCCGCTTATATTGTGCCTATTCCAGATTCGCCGGTGGAAGATGATTTAGAATCTCATTCCTCTGTTGAGCAAGAGCAAGAACAAGAGCAACAGCAACAGCAACAGCAAGAGCAGGTTCTTACTCAAATGGTTCCGGAAGTTGTGAAGGCTGACGTTAGCGAAGCGCTTGAGTTCTCGCAAGATGGCAATGTTTGGGCTCAGATCAAGCGTCTTGAGCTGGAGCAATTAAAGCTCAAGCGCGAAATGATGGAGCTGAAAGCCAAATATCTGGCTATTGTTAGCTGAGCTTGACGAGATCGTGAAAACAGGGTGAACCTCTTTTCGTGAGGTTCATTCCATGTCTGTTTCCGTTTCGTCTGCTTTGCGGCTCTCTGCAAATATCTCAATGCTGTTTGCTGAAGCCCCTTTTCTTGATCGGTTTGCCTTAGCTAGACAGGCTGGTTTTGTCGCTGTCGAATGTCATTTTCCCTATGCTTTTGATCGTTCAGAGATCAGCTCGCGGCTGCGTGATCAGGATCTTGTGCTGAATGGGATTAACACGCCCTCGGGTGATGCAAGCCGGGGTGAGTTTGGTTTTGCGGCTGTGCCGGGTCGCAAAGATGAGTTTCGAAAATCCTTCGATCAGGCTCTCGAATGGGCAATTGCTCTCAAAGTCGCTTCTCTTCATTGCATGTGCGGTATTGTTCAGGCAGAGGACAAGGGTAAGGCGCGCGATGTTTTCTTGCACAATATGTCCTATGCCGCAAAGGCAGTGAAAGGCACAGATCTGATCCTGTTGGTGGAACCGATTAATCAGATCGACAGGCCCGGTTGGTTTAATTCCAAAAGCGATGAGCTTGTCGCTCTTCTTCAGGATCTGGGAGAAGATCAGGTCAAATTGATGTTTGATTTTTATCACATTCAGATCAGTGAAGGTGATTTATTGCGCCGGATGGAGCGGCATTGGGCTCATATTGGCCATTTTCAATTCGCCTCTGTGCCAGAGCGTGCAGAGCCTGATTTGGGCGAGATTTCCTATGCGCCTATATTTGCCGATCTGGCGCGTCGTAACTGGCAGGGTTGGGTTGCTGCTGAATATAAGCCGCGGGGCGTAACGCAAGCCGGCCTTGGCTGGATGCAAACACTGGTGCCTGCCTGATGATCAATGATGCGTCTGACCATGCTGCTTTCATTAAAGCGCATACGCGCTTCTTGTCACCCCCGCATGTGCCCGAGCTTAAATTGCATCTCGCAGATGAAGCGACCGAATTATGGATGAAAACCGAAGAAGAGCTGGGCGAGATGGGCCTGCCACCGCCCTTTTGGGCTTTTGCCTGGGCGGGAGGGCAGGCTCTGGCGCGCTATATTCTGGATCATCCAGATTTGGTGCGGGGTAAAAGGATTCTCGATTTTGCCTCTGGCTCAGGCCTTATTGCAATTGCCTGCAAACTGGCTGGCGCAAATGAAGTGGTCGCGTGCGAGATTGATGCATTTGCAATTGCCGCGATTCAACTCAATGCGCAGGATAATCAAGTCAATGTTGAAACCAGTCTAGGCAATCTGATTGGCGCAGATGATGGCTGGGATGTCGTTTTGGCGGGTGATGTGTCTTATGAGCAGGACATGGCCAAATCGGTTACTGATTGGCTTGAGACTTTACATCAGCGCGGCGCTTTGGTGCTGATTGGCGATCCGGGCCGCACTTATCTGGCGCGAGATCGCCTTGAAGCGCTCGCGGAATATCAAATTAAGGTCACACGGGCGCTTGAAGATATGGAGATTAAACGCACTCATGTCTGGCGGTTTCGTGTGCGCCAGAGTGATGCGCTTTGATCATCCCTGTTCAGGCGGCAGTCCAGCCGCCATCCATCGAAATATTCGCTCCCGTGATCTGGCTTGCGGCATCTGTGCATAAAAAAACAGCCAGAGCCGCAACCTGATCCACGGTGACAAATTGCTTGGTGGGTTGAGCCGCTAACAGGACAGTGTTGATCACGTCCTCCTTGGTCATATTGCGCGCCTTCATCGTATCGGGGATTTGCTTTTCTACCAATGGTGTCCAGACATAGCCGGGTGAAATGCAATTGGAGGTAATGCCGAAAGCGGCAAGCTCCAGTGCGACTGTTTTATTGAGCCCGGCAAGTCCGTGCTTGGCGGTGACGTAGGCAGACTTAAAGGGCGAAGCGACAAGCGAATGTGCCGAAGCCGTATTGATGATGCGGCCCCATTTGCGCGCTTTCATAAAAGGTGTGGCTGCGCGAATGGTATGAAAGGCCGAAGAGAGATTGATCGCTATGATCTGATCCCATTTTTCAGGCGGGAAATCTTCCACCGGCGAGACATGCTGTATGCCGGCATTGTTGACCAATATATCTACGGAGCCCAATTGGCTCTGGGCAGTCTCGATCATCAGCGCAATTTCGCCAGGCTTGGTCATATCCGCCCCATGGTAAAGCGCCCTGACGCCAAAATCCGTCTCAATGGCGGCTCTTGTCGCTTCAATGGCCTGGGCATCTCCAAGGCCATTGATCATGATATTGGCCCCTTCCTTGGCCAAAGCTCTGGCTATGGCAAGGCCGATGCCGCTGGTGGAACCTGTTATGACAGCTGAACGTGATGTGAGGCTCATGGGGGGCTCTTGGATGGATGCGAAGAAAGCAGATTATAGTGCAATGCACAAAAAACGCGATGGGTAAGACGGCAATGGCGGTCGAATTCCTGATCCTGACAAGCTATAAGAAGGTATGATTCAAACTCCTGCCCAGGCTGTCCGCGGCAAATCGCCGGCTGGCAAAGCCGCCAAAGACAATAACGGCCAGAGCCCAAAGGCCGAGCCGCATGGGCACGGCCATAGTCACACCCATAGTCACAGCCACAAGGGTCACGGGCATGAATATGAACATGCTTCGCCGCCACCGCCGCCCGCCCTCACCCCTGGACGGCGACGCATTTTGACAATTTTGGAAGAGGCCGGTCAGCCGCTTGGTGCTTATGAAATGATAGACCGGCTGGCGAGCGCCAGCGGCAAGCGTCCTGCGCCCATTTCGATTTATCGTGCGTTGGATTTTCTCGTTGATCAGGGTTTGGTGCATCGTTTGGCCTCGCGCAATGCTTTTATGGCCTGCGGGCAAGCGCATCAGGCGCATGAGATGGTTGCTTTTCTTATCTGTGACGTGTGCGGTTCAGTCAGTGAAGCTGCCTCACAACCCATGCGACAAAGTTTGACGGCATTGGCTCAGGAGATAGGCTTTGTAGCGCGAGATCAGATTATCGAGGTGACGGGGCGCTGTGCGACCTGTCAGGATTCAGCTTTGGCGCATAAAGAGGGCTAGACTTATGAACGTTTCTATTCTCGCACCTCATGATGCGCAGACAGCTGGTCCAAGGCCTCGTCATCAGACTATAGGCGTTCGCGTTGGCGAGGGGGCTGGGGCGATTTTGATTGGCGCGGATGCGCCCATTCGCGTGCAATCCATGACGAATACAGATAGTGCGGATGTCGAGGCCACTGTTCGTCAGGTTAAAGAATTAGCCGATGCTGGATCTGAACTCGTTCGCATTACGGTGGATCGCGAAGAAGCTGCCAAAGCTGTGCCAAAAATTAAAGAGCGCCTGATCAAGGCTGGTGTTCATGTGCCTTTAGTTGGTGATTTTCACTATATCGGCCATAAATTGCTCGCTGATCATCCCGCTTGCGCGACCGCTTTGGATAAATATCGTATCAATCCTGGCAATGTCGGGTTCAAGGATAAGAAGGATCGGCAATTTTCAGCCATTATCGAACTTGCCATATTACATGGTAAGGCGGTGCGCATTGGCGCCAATTGGGGATCGCTTGATCAGGAATTACTGACTGAATTGATGGATCAGAATGCGCAATCGTCAAATCCGATTGAAGCACGCGCTGTGATGCGTGAGGCTATGGTGCGTTCCGCTCTGCTCTCGGCGCAAAGAGCCGAAGAGATTGGACTGGCGCGCGATCGCATAATTCTGTCGGCGAAAGTGTCTGGTGTACAAGATCTCATTGAGGTCTATCGCATGCTGGCGCGGCGTAGCAATCATGCCTTGCATTTGGGTCTGACCGAGGCGGGCATGGGCTCAAAGGGCATTGTGGCCTCTTCTGCAGCTATTGGTATTTTATTGCAGGAGGGGATTGGCGATACAATCCGCGCTTCTCTCACCCCTGAGCCTGGCGGGGATCGCACACTGGAAGTAAAAGTTTCGCAAGAGATTTTGCAGACCATGGGCTTTCGCACCTTTGTGCCGCAAGTGGCTGCATGCCCCGGTTGCGGGCGCACGACCTCAACTGTCTTCCAGGAATTGGCACGCGATATTCAAACCTATATCCGCGATGAAATGCCAAAATGGCGGCGTACCCATCCAGGGGTTGAGACATTGAATGTTGCTGTAATGGGCTGCATTGTGAACGGGCCGGGAGAGTCCAAACATGCGGATATTGGCATTTCATTGCCTGGTACGGGTGAGGCCCCGGCCGCCCCAGTCTTTATTGATGGACAAAAGGCCATGACATTGCGCGGCGCTCATATTGTTCAGGAGTTCAAAGTGATTGTGCAAGATTATATTGAACGCAGATTTGGGGCAGGCGCTAAAGGGGCTTGAGAATGGGCGAATTTCAAGCATTCGGCACCAAAGCGCTACCTTTTTTCAAAGCGCTGGCCTTTCATCAGAACAAGCAATGGTATGATGAGAACCGCAGCATTTATGAAGAGCATGTGCGCGAGCCTTTAAGCGCATTGCTGCGCGATGTATCGGCACAATTGGCACGTAAAAAGATCAACCTTTCTGGCGATCCAAAAAAAGTAATCTTTCGGCTCAATCGCGATGTGCGCTTTTCCAATGATAAATCCCCCTACAAGACGCATGCGGGCGCAGCGCTTTATCGCAATGGCGATAAAAAGGATGTGAATGGACTGGTCTATATTCACATCTCGCCGCAGGAGTGTTTTTTGGCAGCTGGATTTTATCATCCCGAAACTGCTTATCTCAAAGCTATCAGGCAATCGATCAAGGGGCGACCCGAGCGCTATCGGGCCATGGTCAAGGCCTTGGCTCGCAAAAAACTCAGCCTCTCACATGAGGATAGTTTGACGCGTCTGCCGCGTGATTTTCAAGATGTGAACGCGGAAGATCTCGTGGAGGCTTTGAAGCTCAAATCCTTCATCATCCGGGCTCCGCTGGCCAAGGCTGAATTAAAATCTCCCGCGCTGGTCAATCGTATTGTGGATTTTGCTCTTGCTGCCGAGCCCCTGATTGTTTGGGGCAGACGTGAGGATATTGGCCCCTGACCACTGGCTGATCAGATTAAACCTGCTCCAATATTGATCGTCAATGCCAGCACAGTTGTGTTGAAGAAAAAGGCCAATACGCAGTGAACAGTGGCAACCCGCCGCATGGCTTTGGTGGTGATATTCACATCGGCTGTTGCGCAGGCAACGCCTATCACCATTGCGAAATAGAGAAAGTCGCCAAATTCAGGCTTGTCAGTGCCGGGAAAGACGAGCCCGCCGCGCAGCTCTTCTGGTAGCTCAAGCTCATGCTGGCGTTCAACGAAATATTCATGCGCATAATGCTGCGCAAAGGTGACTTGAATAAAGCTCCAGGCGCTGACAATCGTGCTGGCGGCAAGGACTAAATGAAAATTACGCAAGAGGCCATGTACATCTTTAACCTGGAGTTGAAAAATAATGGCGATCAAACTGGCGCTGGCTGCCAGAATTGCAAGCGTGAGCACCATAAATCGACTTTCGTCAGCCATTATGGCCTGACGCCTGATTGTGGCGCTATTGGCCCTCATCATGATCAATGCGGTTGAGGCAAGATAAATCCAAGTACCAATATTCCATGCAATCAAAATGCGTGTCGAGGACTGCCATTGCTCGGGTTCTATCCAAGCAATGAAGACAACAATCAGAGCACAAAATAAGAGACGCGGACGGGCAATCAGATTGCGAATAAATTTGTTGCGAGGATGAAAGGAGGCTGAAGCTTCACTCATCAATTTCTTCCTGAATTATACTCAATGATTACGTGCGGCGGTGAAACGTGCCGTATCCTGAAGAATGCTCGCTCTTGCGCCAAAGGGGGTGAGGGCATTCACGGCCTCTTCGACGAGATCGTTGAGGCGTGCTTTGGCCTGATCTATTCCCAGAATAGCGACAAGTGTGGCTTTGTTGCGCTCAGCATCCTTGCCTGCGCGTTTGCCTAATTGCTGGGCTGAGCCTTCCATATCCAGAATATCATCGGCAATCTGAAAGGCTGCTCCCAAAGCGCGTCCATAAGCTGCGAGGCATTGCATCTCATATGCTGAAGCCTTGCTGATGAGGCCACCGGCCTCTACGGCAAATAAGAGCAAGGCTCCAGTCTTCATCGCTTGCAGGCGCAGGATTTGATCCTGATCAAGAGGATGCGGGCTTTGCTCGGCTTGCAGATCGAGCATTTGGCCGCCTGCCATTCCGCCTAATCCAGCATGGCGCGCAAGGCCTGTGACTAATTTTGCTCTGATCAAAGGGTCTGCATGCGTTGGTTCATCGCCCATAATATCAAAAGCCAGGGTCAGCAGGCTATCGCCAGCCAAAATGGCTGTGGCCTCATCAAAGGCTTTATGCACTGTGGGGCGTCCGCGGCGCAGATCATCATCATCCATGGCGGGCAGATCGTCATGGACGAGGGAATAGCAATGCACGAGTTCAAGGGCGCATGCTGCGCGCATGATTCCATGACCCTGTAGATCAAAGAGACGTGCCGTTTCGATCAGGAGAAAGGGGCGCAATCGTTTGCCGCCTGCCAGACAGGCATGGCGCATCGCCGCCAGCAAGCGATCTGGGCGTGGATATTCTCCCGGTAAAGATTGGGAGCTGAGCAGGTTCTCCAACATTGTTTCAATGTCAGCAGCCGTTGCTATGAGCCTGTTCTGAAGGTCATTGGCTGACATGAAGGCTCCTTCAATTGGCGGGAATATTCCAAGGCTGCTCATCGCTCTTTGCATTTAGCTTGCCTCGCATCTGGCTTGCCTGATCCTGCAAGCAGGGTCAAGTGAGCCGTGGAGCTCACATGAATCTAGCGCAAACGATAGACGATGGGGAAAGTATAGCTGCGTGGCGCGCCTGGGGGTGGCGGTTCAAAGGGCGCGGCGCGCCGGATTGTGGCCAGTGCGTCTGCATCAAGCTCCTCATGGCCGCTTGATTGAACGACAGAGGCTTTCGTCACATTGCCATTGGGATCAAGCTCAAAGGTGACGGAGACTGTGCCTGTTTTATTGCGTTCGCGCGCCAATGGGGGATAGCGAAAGGCGCTGGAGAGTTTACGCGAGAGAGTGGCTCTGAAATCAGATAATCGCGATTCTGAAATTGCCGGAGGCCTGGCAGGTGTTGCAATTTGTGTGCGCGCCATTGGAGGGGCGGGCTTGCGTGCTGGCGGCGGGTTGACTGGCTGGGGCGGAATGATGGGCGCAGGTTCTGGTGCTGTCATGGTTTCAGCGGCAGTCAGGGGTTCAGCTGCAGTTATGGGCGCAGGCTCTGGCACAGGTTCGATCAAGCTTGGTTCTTCGGATTTGATCTCTTTTTCTGGCTCAACGGGGTCTGGCTTGTCCTGAGGATTAGGTTTTGGCTCCAGAGGTTGAGCGGGGAGTGCAGGTTCTGGCAGGGGCTGAGCTTGCGCCAATGTTTCGGAAGGTAATGTTTCCTGAACCAATGGCTCTTGTGGCACAGGCTCAACAGCTGCGAGTTCTGGAGCAGGTTCACTGATCTGCTGAAATTCAGATAAAGGGCTCGATTGCTCCATGACCAATTCGACAGGAATTGACTCATCAGCAAGGTAGACTTCGCTATGTCTGTCCCACATGCTTGAGACGATTAACAGGGCTGCATGAATCGAGAGTGAGGCCAAGACTAGTGACCAGAACCAGGACTTGCTTTTGGCGTGTTTGAGGGGAAAGCCAGGCTCTATTGCAGCGGGAATGGCAAGAGCGGGTGCAGAATCCTTGTTGTGATTATTGCTCTCCGGATCTTGTCGTGTGAGGGCAAGATCAAGCCGCGGGGCCTGGTCGGATATTGCCAAAGGCTCGCAGATGATGAAAGGGGGAATGTTTGGCATGACATTCATTGAGCTCAAGCCAAATTATGCTCAAGCGCGATGCGCACCAGATCCATGGGGCTGCGAGCGCCGAGTTTATTTTTCATCAGTGAGGATGTGTTGGCGATGGTCTTAGTCGAGACGTCCAATGTGTGGGCAATTTCAGCAATGGATTTTCCCTTGCCTAGCAAGAGCAGAATTTCAATTTCACGCGCATTAAGAGATTCAAGTGGATTGGGCGTGCTGGCAGATTTATAATAAGCGAGGCGACGCGCCAGTTTAGGCAAGAGAAAGACTCCGCCTGCAGCAACAATCTTGATAGCTGCTATGAAATCATCGGGATCATCATTTTTGGTGATATAGCCTTTGGCGCCAGATTCAATCGCGCGGGCAGCAAAGATGGGATCATCATTCATGCTGAAAACAAGGAGAGCTGCGTCTGGATCAATCTCAAGCAGACGCCGCGCTGTTTCAAATCCTGATTGGCCCGGCAAATTGATATCAAGCACGACGACGTCAGGATTGACATGCGGGTAATCATCAATAGCTCTCTCGCCGCTATTGACTGCCGTGATTGTGATGTCGGTGTGGTGGGACAGCATGGCCCTGATCCCGGAGACGACGATGGGGTGATCATCGACGACGAGAATACTCAATGGGTCTGGCAATGTGCTGGCGTCCATAGCGGACATGGGGCAATCTGCCTTTGGGATGTTGACGGGCCTGTTGGATAGAATGCACTGTTCTCTCCTCGGGCCAGTCTGTCAATCCGCAAGTCTGTTAGCTTGCCGCAAGTCTGTCAGCTTGGTCCTGTCGCGGAAGGGGAAGAGAATGTGGCAATCCAAGTCGCTGCGTATGCGGCTTAATGCTCTATTTGCCAGCTTTCTTGTGCTGGGCCTGGCATTAAGCATGATTTTTATTGTGGCGGGAGCCAGTCCCAGGGTCAAGGCGGAGGATGAGAGCACGGTTCGGCTGGCGCGTGAATTCGTTGACGCCTCACTGTTCAGTTTTAAACAAGTGCAAAATCCCCTCGAGGCTTTGAGCAAATTGATGGAGGGTCTTCAAAATCTGCGCCATGTTTCGGTGATTATGGAGCGCTCCAGCACGCCGAATGAACTTGTGAGGCAGGGGCCAGCGCCGGATCGATTGCGCCCGGCCTCTGTGCCGCGCTGGTTTGCGGCTTTGGTCAATCCCATGCGTACGATTATTGCTGTGCCAGTTGAAATAGAGGGTGTGCATTATGGCTCCATATTGATTGCCTCTAATCCATGGGATGAGGTGGCGGAGGTTTGGGAGTCCTTTCTGTTCCTGTCAGTGGGTGGATCTGCACTCGTTCTGTTTGTGCTCTTGCTCAATTCCTGGATTGTAGGTCGTGCCCTATCGCCTATTAAAAGTCTTGGTCATGGGCTGGAGCAATTGACCAATGGGGCATATGAGATGCGGGTTATTCCCTCTGGCGCGCCGGAATTACATGCTATTTGCACGCGCCTCAATCTGTTGACTGATAAATTGCAAAAAACCATGCAGGACAATCAGATTCTGACGGAGCGTTTGATCACTCTACAAGATGATGAGCGCAAAGAACTGGCGCGTGAACTGCATGATGAATTTGGCCCCTATTTATTTGCCATTCGCGCTGGACTCAATGTGCTGATGCGCGGTGAGACGACCAAGATGGCAGATTCGTCTATTGCGAAGGATTTGCAAAAGCAGGTTGATGCTTTGCAGCAAATCAATCGGCGTGTTCTTGAGCGCTTGCGTCCCATGGGTCTATCAGAACTAGGTCTTTTGGAATCTTTACGCAGTCTGATTGGTCTGTGGCGCACAACTCATCCTCAGGTTGAGGTTCATCTGCATGCCTCGGCTGAGATTAATGCCCTGGATGAAACCCTTGGCCTGACACTGTATCGTCTGGTGCAGGAGAGCTTGACCAATGTATTTCGTCATGCGGGTGCATCGCGAGTGGATGTCTCCCTCTATCCCACGCAGGATCACTCTGCCAAGCCGATGATGCAGATGGAAGTTCGCGATAATGGCATTGGTCTGGCTGAAACGGTGCGCGAAGGGTTTGGACTGATTGGCATGCGCGAACGTGTGCAGGCTTTACGTGGTCAAATCAGGATCACCACGGCTTCAGCTCAGGGTACTTTGATTATTGCTGAGCTACCAATGGCCTGAATGGTCTCTCGCTTGATCCTGTGTTTGAGCGTGAGTCCATGGCGCAAGCT
>OMIJ01000105.1 GCA_900299065.1 Hyphomicrobiales bacterium | reverse complement strand
GATTTTTGCATCCTTGACGGTGGCTGAGAATCTTCGTTTGCCGCCAATCATTGATCCAGACGCACCTCAGGAATCTGAACTCTTGACGCTCTTTCCAATCTTGCAAGATCGTCTCAATAGTCCAGGAACGCGCCTGTCCGGTGGTGAACAACAAATCCTGGCCATTGCGCGTATGTTACGCACGGGTGCGCGCACTTTAATGCTGGATGAACCAACCGAGGGGCTCGCGCCAATCATGGTTGCACAGATCGGGTCTATCATCGCGCATTTGAAGCGCCGGGGATATTCCTTGCTCCTCGTTGAGCAAAATCTGCAATGGATCGCTCCCCTTGCCGATTATTTCTATGTGCTCGAACAGGGCTGCGTGGTCGATGAGTTCCCTTCTCATGCCTTTGAGGCGCGTGTACCAGGCCTCGTCGAGCGTTTGGGATTATAGACCATGCAAGCGCTCTATGGACAAATCTTGCTGGGCCTGATCAACGGTGCTTATTATGCCTTGTTGAGCCTTGGGCTGTCGGTGATTTTTGGTTTGTTGAAAATTGTCAACTTCGCGCATGGCGTTTTCTTTATGCTGGGGGCGCTGCTCTCATCTCTTTTGCTTGATCAATTGGGCATTGGCTATTGGTGGAGCCTGCTATTCGTACCGCCTCTTTTGGGCCTGTGCGGCATGGCATTACAGATCACCTTGCTGCGTCCCTTGCAGGAGCTTGATCATCTCTATGGGCTGTTGGCAACGTTTGGCTTTGCTCTGATCGTGCAAGGTCTCACTCAAATTGCCTTTGGTTCGGCGGGTCTGCCTTATGCAATTCCGCAATCGCTTCAGGGAGGACAAAACCTCGGATTCATGATCTTGCCGAATTATCGGACTTGGGTAATCCTTGTCTCATTGGCCCTGTCAGTTGCAATATATCTGCTTGTCGAGCGCACATCCCTTGGCGCTTTATTACGGGCTTCGACAGAAAATGCCGATCGTGCCCGCTCATTTGGCATCAATGTATCAGGCCTCGTCACACTCTCTTATGGCTTGGGTGTAGGGCTGGCCGCCTTTGCAGGTGTATTAGCAGCGCCTATGTTGCAAGTTCGCCCTCTCATGGGTGCTGATCTGATGATTGTTGTCTTCGCGGTTGTGGTGATTGGCGGTATGGGCTCCATTTTAGGCTCGATCGTGACCGGTTTCAGTCTTGGCATGATTGAGGGGCTCACGCGCTATATTTATCCGGAAGCCTCAAACACAATTGTGTTCGTATTGATGGCTCTGGTTCTGGCCATTCGTCCCAATGGCCTATTTGGCAAGGTCGATCCCTGATGCGAGCCGGATCCTTCCTGCCATGGATTGAAAAAGAGTCTCGCTTGCAGCAAATCTTGTTTGCAGGGCTGATTATTGGGCTGGCCCTTGTGCCGGTTCTGGGCTGGATCTATCCTTATTTTATCATGCAAGCGCTTTGCTTTGCGCTGTTTGCCTCGGCTTTCAATCTGCTGATTGGCCATGCGGGACTGGCCTCTTTCGGTCATGCCATGTTTTTTGGAACAGGTGGTTATCTCTGTGCCCACGCGCTCAAGGTCTGGGCCGTTCCACCCGAACTTGCTTTGTCTTTCGCTTTGATAGCCACGCTTCTCCTTGGGATCATTGTAGGTATGATAGCCATTCGGCGGCAGGGAATTTATTTCTCGATGACGACATTGGCTTTGGCGCAAATGCTCTATTTTGTTTATCTGCAATCGCCCTTCACACATGGGGAGGATGGCATACAAGGTTTTCCACGTGGCCATTTGCTAGGATTGATTGATCTCACTCAAATCAATGCCATTTATTATTTCATTCTGCTCCTCTTTCTGCTGGGTCAAATGCTGATTGCGCGCATCATCACTTCCCCCTTTGGCGATGTCTTGCAGGCCATCCGCCAGAATGAAACGCGCGCGCAATCCCTTGGCTATGAGACAGTGCGCTATAAATGGCTTGCCTTTGTCCTATCCGCCGGACTGGCCGGATTGGCGGGTGCGATGAAAGCGCTTGTCACGCAGACAGCCGGTTTAAGCGATGTGCATTGGTCCATGTCCGGTGATGTCATTTTAATGGTGCTCATAGGGGGCATGGGCACTTATCTTGGGCCAATTCTGGGGGCTTTTGTGTTTGCAGCTATGCTGCAATATCTCTCGGTTCTGGGACAATGGGTCATTGTTACGCAAGGCGCACTCTTTCTCCTCTGCGTCCTGATCTTTCGTCATGGCCTGATTGGTGAATTGGCTCTGCGTCTGAAACGAAACCTCTAAGGCTTTCTGATGTCTGGTTTGCGGCACTTTGTGCCTTGCCGCCCAGATGTTTAAAGAAATTTTAAAACTTTTCAGGCATTGCTGCCCACCTTAACTGAACCCTTATTTTCATAGACAGGCCCAAAAGGTCTGTATCTGTTTATTTCCAGATTTTGATTGGACATTACGTGTTGCAATTTCAGGTCCAGATCATCGGCCCCGAACGCCAGATCCTTCGCTCTGAGTCAATTCAGGTTAGGGACAAAGCTGAATTATGGGATCGTCTGGCCGAGCTTGCGACCAATATTGATGTTGAAGGCGCACGTCTTCACGTCATCGATGCAAATAATGAAATCATCATTCGCATGGGGATTGTCGCTGCCCGACAAACTGTGCGGCGGCGACAGATTGCAGCCTGAGACCAGGTTAATTCAGCTTTGCAGGACGACGACCTGTGTCCCCAAAGGGACTCTTTGATACAAGTCGATAATGTCTTGGTTGACAAGACGTATGCAGCCGCTTGAGACGGCCGTGCCTATGGTTTCGGGTTCTGTAGTGCCGTGCAGACGGAAATTTGTGTCCTGCCCATCGCGATAAAGATAGAGTGCTCGGGCACCGAGGTGATTCTCAAGCCCTCCAGCAAGGCCATTTTTATAGGCTGCATATTCAGGCTTGGCCTGAATCATATTGGCTGTGGGCGTCCAATGCGGCCATTCAGCTTTGCGTCCAATAATGGCACTACCTTTAAAATTAATCGCCTCTGATCGACCAACGCCTATAGCATAACGCAGCGCCGTTCCGCCGGCCTGGGCGAGATAAAGCCGTCTCTCGGCTAAATTGATCACAATCGTGCCGGGGGGATAGTTTTTGTTTAAGGCGATTTCCTGACGATCGAGTTCTATTGATCTTTGGCTCAGATCAAGAGCGTCAATCTCATATTCGCCGTCAATGATCGGGCCATAGGGTGTGCCCGCTGCCGCATAGATAGGTCCGGCCGAGACGTCAGAATGTGAAGAGATTTCGGAACTATAGTCAGATCGGGGCTGAGCGCAGCCGGCGTTGACGAGCAAAAGCCCGGTCAAAAACCCCCGACGTGTGAGGTTTTTGAAGTCCTGACTGGTTTCGTCTGGGGAAAAGACAGGCATGGGGCAAATCAAACATTCAATTCATTATAGTGCTCTTTTCATGAGTCGCTATTTGGAGCAAGCGAAAAGGCCTAGCTAAGCTGTCTCTTAAGGGCATAAGGCCTGTTTGACTTGCGAAGGGCTCTCGCCTGTCGCAAATTCAGCTTCAGATCGTAAGAATGGTCAGCGTATACGGGAGGTCGCAGGATGGGATCGGGACAGAAAACCTGGTTCATCACGGGGTGTTCAACAGGCTTTGGGCGCGTGCTTGCTACCCATGTGTTACGGCGAGGGGATCGTGTGGCTTTGACCGCCCGCAATCCTGAAACTCTGAGCGATCTTGTTGATGCCTTTCCCAGTCAGGCTAGAGCCTATCGACTGGATGTCAGCAATCATGAAGAAATGATGCGCGTCGTCGAGGATGTCGAATATGACTTTGCGCCGATTGACTATCTCGTCAACAATGCCGGTTTTGTCGCCGTCGGCACAATTGAGGAATTACGCCCCGCTGATTACCGCAAAGTTTTTGAAACGAATTTTTTTGGTGCGCTCGAACTTATCCGCACTGTTCTTCCTTTCATGCGCCAAAGACGCTCCGGCACGATCATCAATATTTCTGCATTGGGCGGCATCGTTGCCAATGCGGGATTGGGCTATTATTGTGCATCAAAACATGCTTTGGAGGCTGTCTCAGAGGCTTTGTCTGAAGAGGTTGCGCCACTCAACATTCGCGTTTTAATTGTCGAGCCAGGACAATTTCGCACCGAGGCTATGGCTAAGCGATTTGAAGCTCTGCAGATTCCTGACTACGAGGATGTTCTGCGCCCTTAGCGTCAACGCTTTGCCGAGCTTGATGGCAAACAGCCAGGCGATCCTGAACGTGCAGCTCTCGCAATCATGGCGGCCTTGCATGCCAATCCGCCGACTTTACGTTTACCCTTGGGGCGAGACTCGCTTACTCGCATTCGTGGAAAAATCGCGCGTCTCACGCAGGAGATGGATCGGTGGGAGCCGGTTGCATTGGCGACGGATTTTCAAACGGATTGAGAATAAGATTCGTCAAATTGTCGATTTAAAAAATACAAACTTAACCAACCTCCGGCAAGCTAATCCCATCGGCTGAAGGCAAGCGATGTTTCATCCCTTGTTCTAGGTCATGGAGGGGCACCGTTGTCCGGGCCTGTTTGCGTTGAGTTATTTCATGAAATCATTTTCTTTGCCTTTAGGTCGCGTTGCTCTGGTGTTGGTTTTGGCAGCCCCGGCCTATCTTGCATCTGTTCCTGCCTTTTCGCAGGACGCTGAAATAAAACCCTCTGGTTCGGATCAAGCCCCCGCCACGATCCTGCATCGCACGATTAGTCTGCCCGAGATTGGGTTTAAGGAGGGCGCTCGCCTGACGGGCCTTGGCGCGACGCGAGATTTGTTCTTCCCAGTTCCGCGCTCCATGAAGTTCAATGCTCAACTCACCCTTGCTTATGAGTCGGCAACATCGATTGATGCGCGCCGTTCAGTTGAGGTGATGATTGGCGAGCGCACATTATTGCTTAAGCCCTTCAATGGCACGACGGAACGCGACTCAATCAAGATTCCGGTGAATGTGTCCGATGTCTCGAATGGCTTTATCAAAGTGACCGTTCGCTATGGTCATGCCATGCAGGAAGATCGCTGCGTTGACATGCGCTATGCGGGCGATCATCTCACTATTCTGCCCGAAACAAATCTTAAGATCAGTTTTGATCGCAATGGCGTGGACTCAGTTGCGTCTGCACTTTCACTGATGCCGCGTGATGTCTCCATTTATCTGCCGGCGCGGGAATTGAGTGCGCCGGAATTTGGCGCTGCTCTCGATACAGCCCGCGCTTTGCGTGAAATGGGCCGTCAGGTCAAATTTGAAAATCTGCCAGGTCCGGATCTGACGTTCCAAATCGCGCAAGCCAATGCCTCAAACGCGACTAGTCCGTCAACGCCAGCCAATGTGCCAGTGCTCAATCAGTCCCAGCCTTTGGTACAAAACCAAACCGTCTCCCCAGGATTGGTTCAGCCCAGCGCAATGACCTTTGCGCCCCGTCTTGAGGCGCCCTTTGCCAAATCACAAACCAACATCAACCCGACAGGATCAAATGCCAGCGCTGGGCAACAAGCGGCGAATGGACAAGTTATTGTGAGCAATGGTTCGGAGGCGCTCTCATCCTGGACGAGAGGCGCTATTGTGATTGCCTCCGGTCAGGATCTGAGTAATTTTGTGGCGCAGTCTCGTTCGGCTTTGTTTCGAGAGGATGCCCGACCCGATGGGCAAAGCTCGAGCCTCTCTCTGATCAATTTCAGCAATGGTCCGGCCATATTGATCTCGGGCCAGGATCCGCAGAGTGCGGCGCGTTTGATTGGCTCCAACTGGCTTTCGGCTGGTGTACGCCCGATCATTTCAACTGATGGTGATATTTTACAGATTAGATCCAATGGTCCTTTGACGTTTGATCGCTTACAGACAGATCTGGGTGCACGTGATGTGCTGGATCGGGCGCAATGGTCTGTGTCGATCAGTGCTAAGGATTTGCCACTGCATCGGCGCTTGTCAGCTTTGCATCTCAATGTTGCCGTCGCGCCTGATGAAGCGCAGACCAATGCAGTTGTGACAGCCTTCTTCAATGAAACAATGATGCAAAGTGTATCCATAGGCGCGGATATGCGTGCACCCTTGGCCTTCACCATTCCCAACGGCCTTGCGGGAATGAACAATTCCTTGCGTGTGATGGTCCAGCGCCAGCGTCAATCGGGCGAATGCGCAATGCAATCGGTGGGCTATCCCTCGCAATTATTGGGAAGCAGTGAAATCCTCACAGAGCCTGCCTCGGAAGTCTTGCATGACTTCTTTGATGTGGCGAGTGCTTTTCGAGAAGGTGTGACCATTTTCCTCGACACTCGCGGCCCTGTGACGCAGCGCAGTCAATTATCATTTCTGAGCGAACTGGCCAGCAATCTCATTCCTCCGTCCGCACCTGTCAACATACGCTTTGCTGATCCGGGTCTGAATGCGCAAACCAATGGGCCTTTCATTGCACTGACAACGCGCGCTCCGGAAAACTCCGAGCCCACCGTTCGTTTTGATCAGGGTCGCACTCTGATCAAGGGGCCGGATGGTCGCACTCTGGCCAATCTGTCTGCGATGAAGAGCACCGCGATTGTGCAATTATTACGCGCTGGTTTGCATCAGGGTCTGTGGATACGGCCCTCCGCCGATGAAAGCGAGATCATTGCGCCAAGCAAATTATTACTCGATCGAGGCAATGTGGCGATCATTGATCGCTCGGGTGTTGCTTTCTCCTATTCGACTGAACGTGATCGTCTCGTACAAGTCCTGTATCCAGAACGGATGTCCCTTGCAGAGATTGCCAATGCCTATCGCCCTTGGGTGATTGGAGGATTATGGCTTGCCCTCACTCTCCTGGTTGCGATGAGTGTTCAGCGGTTCTACTCGAAATCAAGAGATACGCGCGCCTCATAGGCGCGCCTGACATTTTGATGAGACCCCTCGAGAGATCATTTTGCGAGTGATAAGTGTTTCACCAATCCGAAACTGAACTAACAATTGGTTCCATCCTTGTTCAGCATGATGCTGTTTTGCCGCAGCAGATGGAAGAATCTCTTGATCAGGCGGCGCGCTGGCGCATGCCTTTGAGTGACGTTTTATTATCAAAATGGTGGTTGCGCGAAGAGGTCTATCGACGTGCTGTTGCTTGCTATCATGCGCTTCCCTTTATTCGGCTCTCGCAGATAAGAGTCGATAAAAGCCTGCTCGACCCAAAAGATATAGATTTTTATCTGGCTCATTTGATGATACCGACGTCCAGGAATAGGGATCATCTTGTGATTGCACTCACAGATCCCGGACCGAAGAGTCTGCTTCTGGCGCGGCAAAAATGGGGATCAGCCACTGAATTTATGATCACCTCAAAAAATGATATTATAGGCTTTGTGCAGCAGGAATTTGCCAAGGAGCTTTCCCATCGTGCCGTCTATGAGCTCGCCGAGATGGATCCTGATATGTC